>JAAYVJ010000313.1 GCA_012517265.1 Planctomycetota bacterium
CGGAGGTCTTCGTCAACGGCCAATCCGCCGGGCCGAAACACCAGGGCGGCTTCTATCGCTTCAAGTACGAAATCACCGATCTGATCAGGCCCGGCGAGAATCTGCTCGAGGTGACTGTCAGCAAGGTGTCGTCGGACGCGAGCGTTGAGGCGGCCGAGCGTCAGTCGGACTATTGGGTGTTCGGCGGGATCTACCGCCCCGTCCGGCTGGAGGCGGTTCCCAGGCAGTTCATTGAGCGGGTCGCCATTGATGCCCAGCTCAATGGGGCCTTCCGCATGGATGTGTATCTCAACGGGGCCAGCGATGGCGACGTCGTCCATGGCGAGATTACAGGACCTGTCAATTCTCCGACCAGGCAGACGCCTGAGCAAGTGATCGAGTGGTCGTCCACGGAAGAGATGTCGACGACGCCTGTGGAGATCGGCGTCAACATGGGGCTGTTTGGTGTCGCCAGAAGAAACCGTCCTGCCGCCGAGACCTTCCAGAGCAAGCCGTTCGAGGCGAAGGTGGAGACCGGGCAGGCGATGGTCACGCTGGAGACGTCGGTGACAGGGCACCAGGCGTGGTCTGCTGAAACGCCGTATCTGTATACCGTCAAGGTCGAGTTGCGGCGGGGCGAGCAGGTCGTCCATTCCGTGACACAGCGGTTCGGTTTTCGCACGATCAAGGTCTGGCCGGGCGATGGGATCTACGTCAACGGGCAGAAGGTCATGCTCAAGGGCGTGTGCCGGCACAGCTTCTGGCCGGACTCGGGCCGGTGCCTCAGTCCCGGAATCAGCATCGCCGACGTGAAGATGATGAAGGAGATGAACATGAACGCCGTGCGGATGTCGCACTATCCGCCGGACGAGCACTTCCTGGACGCCTGTGACGAGTTGGGCCTGTACGTGCTCGACGAGCTGGCCGGCTGGCAGAAGCCGCCCTATGATACTGAGATCGGCAAGAAACTCGTGAAGGAGATGGTGACCCGGGATGTGTGCCACCCCTGCATTCTGTTCTGGGACAACGGCAACGAAGGCGGCTGGAACCGCGAGTTGGATGCTGAGTTCGCTCTGTATGATCCGCAGAAACGAACCGTGCTGCACCCGTGGGAGAACTTCGGCGGCATCGACACGGACCACTACGAGACGTACGCCAGCACGCAGAAGAAGCTCAGCGGCAACACGCCTTTCATGCCCACGGAATTCCTGCACGGCTTGTACGACGGCGGACACGGTGCGGGGCTTGAAGACTACTGGAATTTGATGTTCGCCTCCCCGATGGGGGCGGGGGGCTTCCTCTGGGCGCTGGTCGATGAAGGCGTCGTGCGGACCGATAAGAACGGCCAGATCGACGTGGACGGGAACCACGCCCCCGACGGAATTCTCGGCCCGTACCGCCAGAAGGAAGCCAGCTTCTTTACAATCAAGGAGATCTGGTCGCCGATTCACATCGCGGCCGAGACGCTGGCGCCGGACGCCAATACGGTCGAGGTCGAGAATCGCTTCGACTTCACGAATCTGGCGGACTGCACCTTTGACGTGAGGCTGGTGAAATTCCCCTCGCCGAGCGACGCGAACAACGGCCACAAGGTCCTCTTCCGTCACGTCTTCCCCGGCCCGAACGTCGGGCCGTACGCCAAGGGCATCCTGCCGCTGGGCCTGCCGCAGAATCGTCGCAACGCGGACGCGGTATACCTGATTGCTTCCGATCCTGAAGGACGACAGGTCTGGACATGGTCGTGGGACTTGCGTCAGTCTGATGACTACCGGCGTAAGATCGTTGAAACGAAGGCCGGCGGCGCGGCAGCGCAGATCACGCCTTTGCCCAACGGGATTCACGTCAAGACCGATGTCCTGGCTCTGCGGTTCGCCGTGAATGAGCCGGAACTGCTGGATGTCTCCGTCCGTGGCAAAGCAATCTCGTTCGCAGGCGGTCCGAAATTGATCGGCGGCGTGGCCGGAACGCGAAAGCTCGTTGCTCACCAAGAGGGCCAGGACGTCGTTGTCGACGCCGAAGGGAAGGGAGACTTGAAGCATGTGCGGTGGACCGTATGTCCAACGGGTTGGGTTCACCTGGAATACGAGTTCTCGCTGGAAGGGCAGTTCGACGTGTTCGGCATGGGATTCGACTATCCCGAGAGCAAGATGCGATCGATGCGTTTTTTGGGCGAGGGGCCGTACCGCGTGTGGAAGAACCGCCTCAAGGGCGGCATTCTCGACGTCTGGAGCAATCGCTACAAGAACGACGTCCCCGGCGTGACGTGGGACTTCCCCGAGTTCAAGGGCTACTACAAGGACTGGCGATGGGTGGTTTTCACGACCGAGGAGGGAACGATTACGATGGTCAACGAGACGCCGGAATTGTTCCTGGGCGTCTACCGGCCGAGCGACGGCCCGGCCCCGGCGAACACGAAGCTGAACGTGCCGGATACAGGCATCGCCTTGCTTCACGGCATCCCGGCCATCGGGACGAAGTTCGACAAGCCGGAAGTCCTGGGCCCGCAAAGTCAGAAGAATCAGGCCTCCGGCGTCTATCGCGGCGCCGTATGGTTCCATTTCGATGTGGAGAGCGACAAGTAATGCGAGCAGTCATACAACGGGTGACCGAAGCGAAGGTCGAGGTCGAAGGGAAGACGATCGGGCAGGTCGGCAAGGGCCTGTTGGTCTATCTGGGCGTGGGCACGGCGGACACCGAGACCGACGCTCAGTTCATGGCCGACAAACTCGCCAATCTCCGGATCTTCTCCGACGAAGCGGGCAAAATGAACCGCAGCGTGATCGACATCGGCGGTGGGGTCCTGTTGGTCAGTCAATTCACGCTGTATGGCGACTGCCGCAAGGGCCGCCGGCCGGGGTTCGACGCCGCGGGCGAGCCGGGACTTGCGGAACGGCTGTACGAGAAGGTCGGTCAGTTGATCGCCGCGGCGGATGTCCCGGTCCAGAAGGGCTCTTTCGGCGCTCACATGCACGTGACAAGCGTCAACGACGGTCCGGTCACTTTCCTGCTCGACAGCAGCCGGCTGTTCTGACGCGCCGCAAGGCCAGCGCGCCGAGAGCCAGCGTCGCGAACGTCGCCGGCTCGGGCGTATGGATGGGCGGGGTGTCCGGCGTCTCGGTTCCGCCGCTGCCGCCGGAAGGGCTCCACGTGGGAATACTGAAGTTCAAGGCGGTCGCGGCCAGTTCGCCTCCGCCGCCTCCGCCTCCAGCCAGGCTTCCATGGAACGGGTCTTTCTCAGCCCGCTTGAAAACCGCGATGATCACCTTGGGCGAGTCCACCTGCACTGTGGTTCGCTTGGCCCCGGGGTCGGCCACGTCGCCCAGCCAATAGGCGAACTGGTAGCCGGGCTGGGGCTCAGCAACGAGAGTCACAATGGAGTTCGCGGAGAAGCGATGGGTTCCCGAGTTGGGTGTCACCCTGCCGGCCTTGGCGGGAGTCTGCTCGATGCACAGATCGAAGTGTGGAGTCTCCGCGCCCGCCCCGGCGGCCAGGCTCAACGCCAGCACCGCCGAAACCAGC
The DNA here is from genome assembly GCA_012517265.1 of Planctomycetota bacterium. GTDB lineage: Bacteria > Planctomycetota > Phycisphaerae > Sedimentisphaerales > Anaerobacaceae > PLanc-01. The sequence continues at coordinate 3,499 of JAAYVJ010000313.1, forward strand.
AGCCATCTCACGAGCATCGATCTTCCGCAGACCATGTGTTTTCGTCACCCCCAACCTGCGTTCAGAACCTCCGGTCTGATTGTGCCTATAGGATATCCGATTTCGGTCTTGGGATCAAGACGCGCGTCTTCGCAGGGACCTCGCTAGAGAAGGTGCCGATAACCGCCCCGCCGCCCTATGCGGGCGGCAGCGATTCTCGGACTCACTCTCGATGGCGGACGGAATGCCCCCACTTTTTTCGGTCGATGATGGACCGCGGACGTCACGCAGGATTCGTCGGTCGGCCGTGTACGAACCGCTTGGCGATCTCATTGAGGACGATGATCGAAGCCGACACAACGGCGACAATCAGCCAGTCCAATATGGACAGCGAGGCCAGGTGAAACAGCCTGGCGGTCGAGGGCAGCGACACGATGAGGATCGTCGCGACGGTCGAGATGCCCACCGCGCCGAGCACGTAGGGATTCTTCCACAGAGTGCGGTTGAGGATCGAGCCCTTGGGATTGCGGCAGTTGAAGATATTGAACATCTGGAAGAGAATGATCGACACGAAGGGCAGGGTGCCGGCCTTTTCGGGCGATCCGCCGCGGAGATAACAAAAGTGCAGAAGGATTGCGCCGATCGCGATCACGACGCTGTTGAAGCCGACGTGCATCAGCAGTTCCTTGTCGATCAAACGGTCCTGACGCTTGCGGGGCTTGCGCACCATGATGTCGGGCGCGGGGGCGTCCATGCTCAGCGACAGGGCCGGCAGCACCTCGGTGCCGAGGTCGATCCAGAGAATCTGGACCGCCGAGAGCAGTTGACCGATGCCGGGCAACAGGGAGAAGCACACGACGAAGAATTCCGCCGTGATGCCGGAGAAGGCGTAGAGGATGAACTTCTTGATGTTGTCGTAGATGGCGCGGCCCTCCATGACCGCCGTGACAATCGTAGAGAACGAGTCGTCCGCAATGACCATCTTGGAGGCGTCCTTGGCGATGTCGGTGCCGGTCCTGCCCATCGCGACGCCGATGTCGGCTCGCTTGAGGGCCGGCGCGTCGTTGACGCCGTCGCCCGTCATGGCGACGATTTCGCCCTGGCGCTTGAGGCTTTCGACGAGACGCATCTTGTCTTCCGGCGAGATCTGCGCGAACACGTTCACCCGCTCCAGGGCGCGGTCGAGCTGTGCGTCGTCCATGGCGCGGAGTTCCTGCGCGAGGATCACGCCGTTGTCCCCGTCGGCGACGATGCCGGTCTCTTTGGCCACGGCCAGGGCGGTCTCTCTCTGATCGCCCGTGGTCATGATGACGCGGATGCCGGCCTCCTTGCACAGGCGGATCGCGTCCTCGACGTCGTGACGCGGCGGGTCCGCCATGCCGATGAAGCCGGCGAAGACCATGTCCTCTTCGAGCTTGCCGCGGCGTTCGGGGTCTGGCGTCGTCAGTTCCTTGAATGCGACTGCAAGCACGCGCATCGCGCCGGTCGCCATGCGGGACCGCACCGCCAGGAGGTCTTTGACCATCGCCTTGTCGAGCGGCCGGATACCGCGCCCGTCGAAGAATCGCGTGCAGTGATCCATGATCCGGTCGGGCGCGCCCTTGGTGGCCGAGAAAAACTCGCCTTTGCTGAGGGCCTCGTGCACCGTGGTCATCATCCGCCGGTCGGAGTCGAAGGGCAGCTCATCGAGGCGGGGGAACTGCGCGTGCAGGGCCGCCGGATCGAGGTCGGCTTTCATTGCGGCGACCAGCAGAGCGATCTCCGTCGGATCTCCCACCGCGGTGTGGGCCGTACAGTGAGCGTTGTTGCACAACGCTGCCAGCCTGAGCAGGCGGGATAGCGGCTCCCCGGGCGACTCGATGACTTGGCCTGCCTCTGTGGTGTAATCGCCATCGGGGTCGTAGCCGGCGCCGGAGACGTTGAAATACTCGCCGGCGACGTGCACCGCGCGGACGGTCATCTCGTTCTTGGTCAGGGTGCCGGTCTTGTCGGTGCAGATGACGGTCGTGCAGCCGAGCGTTTCGACGGCCGAGAGCTTTCGAATGATCGCGTTCTCGCGTGCCATTTTCCGCATGCCGAAGGCCAGGCCGATCGTCACAGTCGCGGGCAGACCCTCAGGCACGATGGCCACCGCCAGCGCGATAGCGAACAGGAATGCGTCCTTGAGCGACGTGAGGGTCAGGTCGTACCGAATGGCCATGATCAGAAAGACGGCCAGGCAGATGCCCGCCGCGACCCGCGCGATCCGTCGGCCGATGGCGTCCAGCTCGACCTGCAGCGGGCTCTTCTCGCTTCCGACGTCCGTGGTCACCTTGGCGATGTTGCCGATTCGCGTGCCCATGCCGGTTTGAGAGACGAGCATGGTCAACCGGCCGTAACTGAGCGTTGTGCCGGCGAAGGCCTTCTCCTCGTCGGCGATCGGAGAGGCCGAGATCGCGGCCTTCTTCATCACGGGGACCGATTCGCCCGTCAGGGACGATTCGTTGACCATGCCGTTGATGCACTCGAGGATCACGCCGTCGGCCGGGATGCGGTCACCGGTCTCGACCTGGACGATGTCGCCCGGCACGACGAGTCGGGCGGGGATTCGTTTGATCGCGCCGTCGCGCACCACGTGGGTGAGGTCCGCCATCATGCTCTGGAGGGACTTGAGCGACTGCTCGGCCTTGTACTCCTGGATGAAGCTGATCGTGGCGTTGGCCAGGACGATCGACGCGATGATCAGCGCGTCGGACCCGGCGCCGGTCAGCCAGGACACCAGGCTGGCGAAGAGCAGCAGAATCAGGAACATGTTCGAGAACTGGGAGACGATCATCGTCAGCAGCTTGAACCGGGCGACGCTCTGGAGTTCATTCGGCCCGTGCTGTTGCAGACGGCTCTCGGCCTCGGTTTCGGAGAGCCCGGTCCGCTGTACGCCCAGGAGGGTATAGATGTCGGTCGTCGATGCACGATGGCTCATAGATGCCCTTCAATCACAAGAAGATGCCGAGGCCCCGCGGCGATATCGGAATCGGCGGGATTCGGTCCGCCGATAACCAGTATAGCGTGCGGACCTCGCTTGTACAGTGGCGAGCCGGCAGGGGGGTCTTCGGGGCATTTCCCTGTTCAGCGAAACGCGGGAGAGGCCGAAAAACACAGGAAAGAACCGTTACGTTCTTCGCACGGCAGGGCACTTATCGGCAGAAGGCGCGGACTCCGCGCCCCGGAGAAGAGCGAACGTAGAGGAGATCGCGCCGTCGCTGTGTCCGACAGGGCCGTTGGGCGGCGCAACAGAATGGGCAGGCAGAATGAACTCATTGAGCAAAGCGATTGTAGCGACGATAACGGCGATAGCGGTGGGGCAGGGTACGATCGGCTGGGGACAGGGCAAGGCCAAGCCGCCCGTGCCGCCGGCGGAGGACCCGAACCTCTTCTGGCGGGAGCACGTCCGGCTGCCGGAGGATTCATTTCTCGTGCACGGGACTGCGCAAAATGAGGCGTCGTGGGTGAAGTTCACGATCCTGCCCCAGGCCGACGGCGTGCAGAAGGTCTATTTCCAGGACGGCCACACGTATCCATTTCACTATCAAGGCGCCCTCGCCAACCTGGAGCTTTTCGCAGGGATGACCGCGGATCAGTTCGACCTCGCGACTCTCTATCGCGAGGGTCGAAAGGCGGTGCTCGGAGCGGTGATCGCTCCGTCGATCTGGTGGACTGCGACGCAGCCGGCCGAGTATGGCGTTCAGCTCGTAGGTCGCGACCCGTTCACGCCAGAGGAGGTGGCCGCGATCTTCGATGTGGTCCGCCAGGCCGTCAAGACGGAGACGCCGTACCGCGCGTTCTACTTTCCAACTTACGAGCAACGGGCCGCAGCCCTGGCGAACAAGGACTGGCTCGAATCGCAGGGCATCGTCATCAGTTCGTCGGATCGGTGGGCCAGCGGCAATACGATCTACTCGAACGGCTGGGCCCTCGGCACGCTGAAGTTCGTCGAGGGCGGTTCCATTCGGGAGGCGTACCTCGCCGGCCGGCTCGGCCCGGGCGACATCCTGCTGACCGACGGCGTGCCTGCGGAGACGCCGTACCTGGCGGGCATCATCACGCTTTCGCCGTCGACGCCGAACTCGCACGTCGCGATCCTGTCCAAGACCAACGGCATTCCATTCCTTCATCTGGTCGTGGCCGAGGACGTCACCCGGGTCCAGGCCCTCGTCGGCCATCGCATTTGCCTGCGGGCCTACGACGCCCATGGCTGGACCACTGTCCGCGTGACCGACGCCGACGGGATTCTCGACGACGCGATGGCGCGGGAGATCCTGGCCTTGAAGAAGGCCGGCCCACTGGCGATCTCGCCTGTGACGCTTCGGGGCGACTACGGCACGAGCGTCGACGCCTTGATGCCCTCGGACATTCGCTACGTCGGCGGCAAGGCCGCGAACTTCGGCATGCTTCGCCGGGCGATTCCCGAGAACTCCCCCGTCGCGGCGGCCCTGTCGTTCGATCTGTGGACGGACTTCCTTTCGCAGGAACTCCCCGACGGTCGTACGCTTCGTGCGACCATCGCGGAGCGCCTTTCGCCGTTCACGTATCCGCCCTCCGACATGGCGAGCCTGTCCCGGGTGCTGGGCGACGTTCGCGATCTGATCGAAGACGGCAAGTCCATCGGCTTCACGGACGCGCAGAAACAGGCCGTCCTTTCTTTTCTCCAGGAGCCGCAATTCGGCTTCGATTCCGCGAAGAATCTGCGATTCCGCAGTTCGACCAACGTCGAGGACGGCAGGGAGTTCACCGGCGCCGGGTTGTACGAGAGCTACAGCGGCTGTTTGGCCGACGATCTCGACGGCGACGACAAGGGGCCGTGTCACTGCGATCCGACCCGCGGCAAGGAACGGGGCGTATTCACGGCGATTCGCAAGGTCTTCGCCAGCTTCTACAATGAGAACGCCTACCTCGAACGCCTTCGCCAAGGTGTGGACGAATCCCAGGTCGGCATGGCGCTGCTCGTCCACCATTCCTTCCCCGACGAGGACGAGCTGGCCAACGGCGTCGCGGTGGTCCGGCGGGACTCCGAGTGGAGCTGGGACATCACGCTGGTTACGCAGGCCGGCGCGGTGTCTGTGACGAATCCCGAGGACGGCAGCATCCCCGAGGAGGTCCTGGTCACGATGTACTCATTCGGGCGGTACGCGCAACTCGTCCGCCAGTCCAACCTCGTCCAGCTCGGCGCCACGGTGATGGAATGGGAAAGCGACTACTACGCGTTGGGCGAATTGCTCGTGAAGGTGGGTGAGGAATTCGCCCTCACGACCGGCAGGGACCGATTCGTCCTGGAGATGGAGTACAAGAAAACGGCGCCTGAAGACACGCTGGTCGTCAAACAGGTCCGCGAGGTCCCGCAGGCGAACGAGACGCCGTCGATCACGCCGTTCCTGATCAAGGAGCCTGCGGAGTACGTTGTTCTCCAGGGCGAGTTCGGCGACGTCTTCGCCAACCATCGCCTCAAGTCGCGATGGCACTTCGCGACCCGCAGCCTCCAGTTGACGGCGGAGAACCTGAGTTCCAGTCTTTACGAGGCCGCATCCTGCGAGTACATGGCCGACGGTGTCTTGGACAGGCTCGAAGGCGCGCCGTCGCAATGGCCCCAGGCCTCGTACAGCTACACGCCTCCCGGCGGCGGATCGGGTCAGCCGGATGAGCCGATCTCAGACTCCGACGTCGTCGCGACCGATGGAAGGACCATCGATACATGGACGATCGACGATGTCGGCAATCCTCGCACGTATCGTCTGCACACGGAGAACATCCCTGCGGCGGTCTCGCCCAGCGAAAGCGCGATCCTGACGCTGGAGGACTTCCGGGACCTTCTGCTGGAAGTGGACTACGAGCGGCCGGTGCTGCAATGGAACTGGGAAGGGCCGGCGATGACGGCGCGGGACCAGGTCCGGCTGTGCCGGGCGTTCAAGCCTTCGTCGGAGGACCTGCTGCAAAATCGCAGATTCGAAGGGTCCGACGGCGCGACGATCGAGGTGAGCTTCTATTGGCCGCCGTCTCCGAAAGGCCCGACGGCCGGGTACACTGCGCCGCTGGCCCGCTGGGTCGAGACGCGGATCGCCGGCTATACGACCGAGCCGATCGTCTTGCACGGCGAGTATTCGCAGACGTATCGGCCCGAGCACCACAATTTCGCGGAGCACTTCCTGTTCGAGCCGCAACTCGAGCCCGGCCTGCCGCCTACGATCCTCGCTGAGCTCAAGGCCAGGGACATCCGGTACATCCATGTCCTGGCCGGCATGGACAGCCCGACGATCACAACGTACGGCTACGGGGACGAGGGGCTGTGAACCCGCCCTACGCGATCAGAAACGCACCTCGACCTGTGCCGGACCGGCGATCGTGATGACGGTGAGCTTCTGTCCGGCGTCGAAATCCATTGTGCTCGTCCCATGCGGGCGCACGGTGACCGTGGGAGCTTTCTGGACGCCTGCGAGCAGAAGATAACACACCTTGTCGCCCCATCCGTCCACGGCGAATGTCACGGAGCCGTCGCTTTCCTTCAGGTCGTGGATGGCGCACGGCGCGTGGAGGAACCAGCCAGTCATCTCGAGTCTGCGGACATCGTAGATCGCGCCTTTGCCGAAGAGCTCGGGAAGGCGGGTCTGGGCGGTCCCTGGGTTGATCGCCGGACCCTCGCTGATTTGAGGTCTCAAGAGATAGTAGTCGGGCAGCAGGCCCTGTCGCTTGGCGTCGCTTTCCGGCCAGGTCATTTGCAGGCCGGCGGCGGTGATGCCCTTGGCGAGCTTCGCCCAGGGCCCCTCCGGGTCGTACTGGCTCAGAAGATGCAGGGCCGAGCCGTAGACCAGGCCGCACCACTGGACGGGCTGGCCAAACCACACCGGGGCTTTCCAGTTCGTCGCGCCGAGCACGGCGATGGTCGCATAGGGGCCGACTGGGCCGTCCGTCGGGTTCGCCAGATAGAGGAAAGGCACGCCGGTCCAGGCCCAATAGCGGGCCTGCTCCAGGTACTCCGGCTTGCGGGAGATCATGTAGCCGAGCGTGTACGCTTTAACGAGATGCGCCGAGGCTAGAATGTCCGGAGTGTGCAGGGGGACTTCCCAGACCTGGGCTCCTCGCGGCACGGAGTTCGCGTAGAGAGCGGTCTGCTTGTCGAGCAGTTCAAGGCCCTTCGCGATCAGGCTCCGGTCGGCTGAGAGCGTCGCGGCTTCCAGGATGTTCGCAATATCGGGGGCCGCATGGCCGTTGGCGTGCTGAACGGAATGGGTCTTGCCGTAATCGACGTCGCGTGGGCGATAGAGCTTGACGCCTTGCTCGTCGAAATGCGCCAGGAGGCTCTCGGCGTCGGCCCTTCGCCGCTCGACGTAGGAGTAGACGCCGCCGAAGACCAGGGGCGCCGTCGGCACGGTTGTGTGTGACACGCTGCTCATGTACGGCTGGCCCTGAGGCATCTTCGCAACGGCCAGGTCCCGCGCCTGAACCAGCCGCCTGGCGAGGTCGGCGTCCTTGGCATGGTTCGCCAGCCAGTCGATGTACATGATCGCGTCGCCCGCGGGACCTGCCTTGAAGCTCTCGCCCCACACGGCGTGACGGAATACGCCGCCTTCGTTGATGGCCGAATCCAGCCAGCCGTGGGAAAGCAGCGTCACGGCGGCATCGAAGCCGCCTGGGACTTGTGGAATGGCGGGGAGTCGCCTGATCTCGACATACTTCTGCACGGCCGGCACGATGGAATCGCCGCGACCGCCGATGATTATAGCCTGCAGACGCATCGCCTGGTTGGCCTTGAGCATGAAGGGCGTGTGTGCCAGCGGGGCGTTCTCGAATCGTTTGTCGCCCACGGCCGGGGCGGTCAACGCCATCACATGCGAGCCGGAGTCGTAGATGCGGTCGGGTGAATCGAAAGTCGGCGCGACGAGTTCCGAGGGTTCCCAGATCAG
>JAAYVJ010000314.1 GCA_012517265.1 Planctomycetota bacterium
GAGCACCGCGGCCGGACTCGAAACGCACCAGCCAGGGTCCTGTGACCTCGACCGGTTCCCGCAGGGCTTTCACCGCGATGTGGCGAGTCCTGTTCGAGGGCGTGACCACGTCGTATTCGCCCGGCTCCCGCACCTCCAGGATAGCACGACCCTTCGCATCCGACCGCACCGCGGCCACGGGTCGCGGCGGAATGGGCACGGGCGAGAACTCGATCGTATCGGGGTCGGTACCCGAGAGGCGGCGGCGCTCGCCGTCCTTCAGATAATCGATCTCCAGCGTCTTGACGACCAGGAAGGCCGGATCGTCACCCTCGGCCATCAGCGACACCTTGAAACTGCTCTGGCCGGAATCGACGAGCCGCTGCACCTTGTCTCGCACATCCCGCGTGCGATTCGGATCATTGAGCACGCCGTATCGAGCCTTTTCAATCGTCACGCTCGGAGCCCTGTCGCTCAGATGGACCGCGCGCCCGTCCTGGCCTTTCACGTGAAACAAACGTCCTTTGATCTCATAGTCCACGACCAGCGTCTTGACGATCCCCGGTGCAGGATCGTCGCCGGTCGCGATCGTATTCGTGGAGAAGGCGACCTCGCCGGCGTCCGCCCGGCTCTGAATCCTGGCGGTCACGTCGCGTGTGCGAGATGGATCGTCCAGCACACCATAGAGCGCTTTTCGCACGACGATCTTCGCAGGGGGCTCGGGAATCGCCGAGAGAATCTCCTTCCCGTCGTGTTTCACCAGCAGCACCGCGTCGTTCTTCTGCGAGCGTTCGCGGAACACGACGAACACCGATCCGCTGGGCTCGAACGGCACGACGACGTGCGTTCTGCCGTCCTTCTCTTCCCACAGGGCCGCGCGCTCGATTCGCCCGCTGTCGGGCCACCACAATTCCGGAATCCGGCCCGTCACCCGGAAACTGCACGTCGTCGTGAATTCGTAAGGCTGGAGATTGGCGACGAAGTAGATCTCCGCATCGGCGGTGCTGCGATGAATGAAACGCAAGGGCTGGCCGGCCGTGAAGTCCGCAGGCACGCCGGACTCCGCCAACACCTTCTCCGGCAGATAGCTCCAGACCACGCGGCCTTTGCCGAGGCGATGCTCCGTCGTGTTCTGCCCGTCCGCATCGCCCCACAACTCCGCGGCGAGCTGGCGGACCTCCTCGTCGCACTGCGGGTAGCCGCTCAGGCTCGGCGAAGCGGACGGCCTGGGCCCCAGCACGGTGGCGCCCGATTCGACCAGGGCCTTCACCTTGCGGAGCAGGCCGGGCGTCATCGTCTGCGACCACGGCAACACGAGAATGCGGTAGCTCATTCCGTCGGGCAGCACGATGCGGCCGTCCTTCACCGCCATCCGCGTGAGGACGACCTCGGCGCCGCACTCGTCCCAGTCGTAACCACGGCGGTCGTAGTAGCCGAAGCCCTGCGGCGGAGCCTCGGACTGCACGCGGCAGATGTCCGCGACGAAAAGCCCCTGCCGGAGCAGATACTGGCACCGGGCCAGATACGTGTGCCACTCAGGCGTCCAGTCCCACCAGGTCTGCGTACGCTCGTAGTGCTGGCCCCAGGGCCCCATGGTCATGCCGGGCACGCGGCCGTCCGTCCAGGGCTGCATCGCGTAGCGATGGAATACGAATCGGTTGATGCCCTCGCAGAACGCGCGGTCGCCGTGCGATTTCAGGATCGCGGGATGCTCCAGCCATCGCTCCTTGTCGGCCGAGGTGAACGCCTCGGCGCCGATGATGCGTTTGCCGTAGACGTGCCCCGCGGAGGCCATGCCCCGGCAGGTCTCGATCGCGCCGCTCGGCGTCCAGAACTCGCCCATCGGCTCGTCGGACCGGCCCCCATAGGCGATCGCGTCGCATGGGCCGCCGTAGGCCTCTACGGTGAAACGCATGCCCGCCGCGTTGGCCAACTGATGCATGCGGCCCGCATAGTTCTCGATCACCATCTCGGACACGGTCTGACGCAGATCCCAGAGGAAGCGTTCGGAGATTTCGAGACTGCCCACGACGCGACCGGTCATCACAGGCAGGAACGGCGTCAGGTCGTAGCCCCGCCGCCGCTGGAACTCCTCGCGCATCGTCGCAGTCCAGTTCTGCGAGCCGTTCTCCCAACTGTCGATATGAGTCGCGACCAGGCCGCCCTTGTGCCGTCCCGGCTTGAGTCCCGTATCGGCGACGAGCTTTCCCATCATGGCGTCGAAATTCGCTTCGATGCCCTCGTTGCTGAGCTTGTCGCATTCGAGGCCGCGCCCGGTCTTGGGGGCGGGCGCGTTCTCCACGCCGGTAGTCGTATGCCCGAAGCGGACGACCGTCCATTGTCCCGCCGGGACATCCCACAGGAGCTTGCCCGAGGCGTCCATCCGCTCAGTCAAATCGACGACCGTGTCCCGGCGGACGATCATCTCCGACGAGAACTCGGCCTGCACAGGCTTGCGATCGCTGCGTCTTTGGAACGCGGCCTTCGATTCAATGTTCGGGATGCGGTAGTCACCGACCGTGGGAAACGCCAGCACCGCAATGTCCCTGTAGAAGTCCGCCGTCGCTTGCGGCTTGGCGAGCCGACCTTCGAATCGCCGCCCGCCGGAGACGTCGATCTCCGTCCAGACGACTTCCTGCATGGATTGCTCGGGCTTGATCCAGGGCCCGCCGCTGCCATTCCAGCCGGCGTCGTTGTTCATGTTCACTTCGAGGCCCAGGCGTTTCGCTTCCACGTGGACGTGCTCGAACAGCTCGCGCCAGCGCTGCCCCATGAAGTCCACCGGGCCCACGGGCGCCCCCTGGTCCACCTCCATGATGAGCACGCCGCCGACGCCGACGCGTTTCATCGCTTCGAGGTCGGCGGTGATGCCCTCCCGGGTGATGTTGCCGTTGAGCCAGAACCAGTACACCCAGGGGCGGGCCTCCGCCGGCGGCTCGCGGAAACCGCGATCCAAGGCGTCGGCGCGCGCCGCGCCGGGCGACAGACACAGGAACGACCACACGACAGTCACGGCGATCAAACTCGGCTTCATACGAATCGGTCCTCCCATTCCTCGACCGCGATCGCGTGCGCATCGCTTGATCCGGGCGACCACGGCGTTCGAGGCGTCACGTTCGATGCGAAAACCGATTGTAGTCTCAGCCCCGCGGACGTGCAAAGAAGAAAAAGGGTGATGCGCCCGTCGGAGCACGAGGTCGGCACACGCAGGCCCAGACGTGCC
>JAAYVJ010000315.1 GCA_012517265.1 Planctomycetota bacterium
CCGGAGATCAGTCGGCCCTATTATCGGGCTGCCCGCCGGCAAGCAGGGAGGCGCCGCCGCCGCGTCTTGAGGTTCAGCCAACATGCCGGTGCGTCCCGACGATATCCACGTTGATGTTCCTGTGCCGGAGCGGGGAACAGGTGTTGTTGTAATGGTGACTCCGGAACACGAATAGAGGCGTACGCGGTCTTCATCCCCGTGGGGGGGCAAAACGCGATCGTCCTCCTGTTCACTTTGGTTTTTTGGAAGGAGTACGCACAATGCAGAACAGACTTGCACATTGGATCGTGGTCTTGATGGTGATCGGGATCGGATTCCAGGGCGTCCTGGCGGCGGAAACGCAGCCATCGAGCGCTCCTGGCAAAGAAGCAGTTGCCACCGCCACGGGCGCAGCCGCGGCCAGCACCGCACCGCAGGCGCCGCCGGCCGAAGCGAAGCCTGCTCCGACCCTGCCCGCCTGGGTCCAGAATTTCAAGCTCTCGGGCGACTTCCGCTATCGCCAGGAACTCGCCGACGACGCGACCAAGGACTATGATCGCAATCGCGCTCGGATTCGCGCCAGGCTCTATGTGGGGACCAAGGTCAACGACGAGGTCGACGCGATGATTGGTCTGGCCAGCGGAACGGACGAGAGCGCCACGAACACGAACCAGGAACTGACCGACGCCTTCTCCAGCAAGCCGGTGTGGCTGGATCTCGCGTTCTTCGACTACCATCCGGCCAGCGTCAAGGGTCTGAACATCCTGGGCGGCAAGATCAAGCAGCCTTACTACTTCCCGGGCGACAGCGACATCCTGTTCGATACGGACGTGCGCCCCGAGGGTATCGCCGCGACCTACAAGAAGGACCTCAACAGCTCGCTGAAGTTCTTCGGCACCGCGGCCGGACACTACGTCCAGGAGCGGTCCACGGAGGGCGAAAGCTCCCTCTGGGTGGCCCAGGGAGGATTGACCTGCGCGATCCCGAACGTCAAAGACGGCGCCGTCACGGGCGGTGCGGGCTTCTTCGGTTTCGGGGACATCCAAGGCGAGGCGGCGCTGGGAACAGATAACACGAAGTTCCGGGGCAACACCAGCGCCGGCGGGGTCTACGTGAACGACTACGAGGTCTTCCAGACCTTCGGCGAGGTCGCGATTCCGATCGCGGGCAAGCCGTTCAGCGTCTACGGCGAGTTGCTGATCAACACGGGGGCCGACACCGATGAGGACACCGGATTCCTGGTCGGCGCCGGTCTGGGCAAGTGCAAGGACCCCAAGAGCTGGCAGGTCAGCTACAACTACCGGGACCTGGAGGCCGATTGCACCATCGCCGCGCTGGTCGACTCGACGTTCGCCGGCGGCGGCACCGCCGTCCGCGGGCACAAGATCAGCGTCGGCTACCAGATCGCGAAGAACTGGAACGCCGCGGCCGCCGTCATGATCGGCGAAAAGTCCACCGCGTCGACTCCGACGGACTACGACGTTTTCCTGGCCGAGTTGAACTTCAAGTTCTAATCGTCCGACTGCGGGAATCCCAGTCGGGGAACACTCTATTCCACGTGAGGAGGTACAAGTATGAAGCACACGATGATGATCCTGACGGCAGCAACGATGGTCTGCCTGTCGACGACGTCGCTGTTCGCAGCGGATGAGCCCAACCAGCCGGCGGTGAATCCGGAGGTGCAGAAGCTGATGGATCGGCTTGCGGGCGACGTCGACAAGTTGGCGCTTGCTCTTCCCGAGAACGCCACGGAGGCGGAGAAGGGCAAGCTCACCGAGGAGTTCACCCTGCTCAAGAATTTCGTGAAGAGCACCCTGTTGCCGCTGTGCGTCAACAAGGTGTTCGTCCAGGAAGTGATTGCCCAGAACACCAAGGGCGCGACGCTGGCGGAGATCCAGGCCATCGACAAGCAGTGGAGCGAGGCCGAGGACGAGCTGCCCATCCAGACGGAGAAACTGAGCAACGCCTGCGCCCAGGAGATCAAGAAGATCACCAAGAAGTTCCCGGTGCTGGGAGAGACTTTCGTGATGGACAACCAGGGCGCCAACGTCGGTCAGAACGCCCTGACCAGCGACTACTGGCAGGGGGACGAGCCCAAGTGGAAGGAGTCCTACAAGGAGGCCAAGGGCGGCGTCGACCTCGGCAAACGCCAGCTCGACAAGTCCACCGACGTGGTCGATCAGAAGGTCTCGCTGCCGGTGATCGACGAGCAGGGCAAGGTGATCGGAGCGATCTGCTTCGGGGTCAAGGTCGAGCTGCTCTCGCAGACGGCGGTCGCGTCGGACAGCGGCAAGTAGCCGGTTCGGCACGATCCGAAGGAAACGGCCCGCCGCGGGGTTTTCGGGGACTCGTTCGGTCAGTCCCGGACGAGTTCCCGGTCCCCGGCGGATACGGGGAACAACCATGCACGCAGCACCGTCGCATTGGTGTTGGAAAGGAAGAAGTCGATGAGTATCAAGCGAAAAATTGCTGTGACGACGGCCATCCCGATTCTGGCGATGCTCGCACTTGCGGTGCTTGGCTGGCAGAGCCTCAGGCAACTGCGCGGATCGATGAGTCACGTGGTTCAGGACCGGTTCATGGTTCTGATCGACCAGGACATCACCCCCCTGATCACGCAGGACATGCTCCCGGTGATCAACGAGGACGTGGTGCAGATTCAGGGCCTTACGCAGAGCATTCAACTGATTCTCGAGGCCGACCGCGATGCTCATCAGGCCGTGATTGCCGAGAAGATGGCGCTGGTGGCCACGGAGGACCAGTTCCAGGCTGCCGACGCGGCGAACCTCGAGAACATCCAGCAGATCGAGACTCGTATGGGACAGGCCGCCGCCTACTTCGATGCCAATGAGGTCAAGACGCGCTACGCGGAATTCCAGAAGGCTTTCGCCGAATGGAAGGACCGGACGCGGAACGTCATCACGCAGGCCGCGACGCCGGGCAAGCTCGGTTTTGCCCGCAAGGCCAGCGACACCGGCTCGGCGTTCACGACCTTCCAGACCATGCGCGCCCTCCTGGATCAGCTTCAGCAACTGCAGGAGGCCCGCATCGCCAAGGCGCTGGCCGGCCTGGCCGAGAAGAAGAACAAGATCAATGAGAAGGAAAAGATGATCGGAGTGCAGCGAGCCGAGGTCAACGAGACGACCCAGGCGGCTCTCCATCGGGCGTCCTTCATGGTGATCCTGTTCCTCGTCATCGGTTCATCGGCCGCGGCGCTGGCGATCGTGACATCGGTCCTGTTCATCCGATCGATCACCGGCGCGTTGACCCGGATCATCGCAGGGTTGACCGTCGGTTCCGAACAGGTCTCTTCGGCCGCCGCACAGGTCTCTTCGGCCTCGCAGTCCCTGGCCGAGGGCGCCACCGAGCAGGCGGCGGGCCTGCAGGAAACGTCGTCGAGCCTCGAGGAGATGTCCTCCATGACTCGCAAGAACGCCGACAGCGCGCAGCAGGCCAACACGCTGGCGGACGAGGCCCGCAAGGCAGCCACCGCCGGGGCCGAATCCATGAATCGCATGAACGAAGCGATCCTGGCGATCCAGAAGAGCTCCGATGAAACCGCGAAGGTCCTCAAGGCCATCGATGAGATCGCCTTCCAGACCAACCTGCTGGCCCTGAACGCCGCGGTCGAGGCCGCCCGGGCGGGCGAGGCCGGCAAGGGGTTCGCCGTGGTCGCCGAAGAGGTCCGCAACCTGGCCATGCGGTCGGCCGAGGCGGCCAGGAACACCGCCGGCATGATCGAGGAATCGGTCAAGAACTCCCGGAATGGAGTGGACATCGCCACGGAGGTCACCAAGGTCCTGGACGAAATCGTCCGAAGCGTCGGCAAGACCACCGATCTGGTCGGAGAGATCGCCTCCGCCAACCAGGAGCAGGCGAAAGGGATCGAGCAGGTCAACACCGCGGTCTCCCAGATGGACAAGGTCACGCAGCAGAACGCGGCCAACGCCGAGGAATCCGCCAGCGCGTCCGAGGAACTGACCGCCCAGGCCCGATCGCTGGACGATATCGTCGGAGAACTGGTCGCCCTGGTTGGTGGGACCGTGCGGAAGAAAGCTGACGCAGACACGCCGCAGACCGGGCGTCGCACCGTCGGCAAGAGTGTGGAACATAAGCTCTCCTCGCCCGCCAAACCCGGGGCTTCGCCCCGCCGCGTCGGCAAGTCTGACCAGGTGTTCCACCAGATCGCCGACCAGTCGGGCGCCCCGCGGCGAACAGTCGCCGCCGGCGCGTTCCCCTTGGAAGACGCCTCGGACGATCTGGACGCTTTCAACAGTTGATCGCCCGGCTTGTTCGCCGATCTGTCACGCACGCAAGGCCCCCGGCCCATCGAGAGGATGGGCCGGGGGCTTTTCTCGTTGTGGACCGCCGGGCCTCTAGCGTTCGAAGTGCCCGCGGATGAACAGGTCCTGCTGCGTGGAGATGTCGCCGAGCCACAGGTCCTCCTCCGGCAGGCCGTTGTGCGCCTTGTGCGGATACAGGAGAATCCACTTCTTGTCGGGCAGGTTGTTGTACGTCGCGATGATGCCCGGCGGCGGGCACGTCGTGTCGACCAGGCCGACGAAGATGAGCGTCTCGGCCTGTGACCGCTTGGCCAGGTGCACGTTGTCGCAGTAGCGGACGGCTTCGATGACCTTTCTGGCACCCCAACTCTCGACGTCGCGTCCGACCGGCTGCGGCCAGCCGCCGGCGCGGTTGATGACCGGCCCGGTGAAGTCGCACATCGCCGGCACGATGGCCACCACCGCGGAGACCCGTTTGTCCAGCCCGGCCGCCGCCAGCGCCTGACCGCCGCCCTGGCTTTCGCCGGTCGTGACTAGGTGCTTGCCGTCCCAGGTGTCGCAGCCGGCGATGAACTCGATGGCTCGAAGCAACCGGACGTACATGCCGACGAAGTAGAATGTGTCCCGGTTGTCGTTGCCCTGGGCCCAGTAGTTGCGCAACTCCCCCTGCTCCAGATCCTGATAGTACTCCGGCGGCTGCCCGTTGAGCATGCCGTGGGCGTTGATGTCCACCGCGATCGCGCCGTATCGCTTGGCCAGCGAGGCCGCGTGCTGGGGCGTCGCCTTGCACCAGTCACCGGAGACGCCGGCGGCGCGGACGTAGAGAATGGCCGGCCGGCTTCGCAGGGCCGCGTTTTTGGGCTGCGCGAAATAGCCGCGAACGGGCTTCGTCTGCGGGCACGGCAGCTCGATGCTGAA
Organism: Planctomycetota bacterium; assembly: GCA_012517265.1. Lineage (GTDB taxonomy): Bacteria > Planctomycetota > Phycisphaerae > Sedimentisphaerales > Anaerobacaceae > PLanc-01. Next base: position 5,181 of record JAAYVJ010000315.1, read on the forward strand.
GCACTCGATGTCCGAATCGGCGACCTCCACCGGCGTCAGTTCCGGTTTCGAGGACATAGCGGCCAGCGCGGTCCGGCGGTCGTTCCAGAAGTTGTCCAGATCGTCCGGCGCCGCGACCGAGGGGGCGATCTTGTCCGGTTCGACCACGACGCCTGCGCGGGCCGCCAGCTTGGAGTCGGCCGAAGGCGACGCCTCGCACAGGTACCAGCCGGGGGTCCGGGGCGTGAAGCGGACCTCCACCGCATCCCCGGCTCGTGCCAGTCGCGGCGTGGTGAGCTTCTCCCACCCGTCGCGGGTCACCGTCGCGACGACCTGGTTCAGATCGACCGATCCGGCGTTCGGGACGGGCTTGATCGTGAAGACCACTTCCTCTGCGATGGGGTAGGTCGCGGACCGTTCGCTGCTCTGAATGGTCAGTGGGACCGTTGCCCCCGGTTGCGCCGTCGCAACAGCGGCCGCGAGAGCCAGAATCCACGTACAGAGCAGCCACATTCGAAACGCACTGTGTCGAGCGATCATCCGACGTTCCTCCTGACTTGTGAATCCGCCGTGCCGGGGCCCGTTCTCGCGGAGCCGCAGCGGCAGGGCATGCCGCCATCATGGCACAGAATCGCGTCGGA
>JAAYVJ010000316.1 GCA_012517265.1 Planctomycetota bacterium
CGGGGATCGAGATTCATCAACCCTAACCTGCCAAAATAGCCACGGAAATCAGGTAACAGCCGACCAGACTATTATCGCCGAAAACCGGGAAAGCCGGTAACGCCGCAGGGCTGTTTTTTGTCACTATCTTGCTATTTAGGCCGGTATTGGGCTCATAAACGCGGTTGGACCTACCTCCGGGGGACGAGTTTTTGTGGCAGGACGGCCCTTCGCCTCCCTGCGGAGCGCCGAAACGATCCAGCGGGTCTTTCAACAAGAGGAAGAGGCCCTCTTCGGGCAAGACGATCTGTTCTCCACACCGATCGTGCTGTGGGCGTGTTTGGCGCAGACGCTGCAAAGGAGTTGTTCACGGCGGTGCCATTCGTGTTTCGCGTCTTGATCGTTGATGACCCGTTTGGCCATGATCACCTCTCCATTGTCCCTCGGACAACAGACCGAGCATACACAGTTGCCTCGCGGCGTTTTGTGACCTGGAGAGGACAAGAAAACAAAACGTGTCTAATGCGGCAACTGGTCGACAACTCGTGCGTGGACTTCGTCGAACGTGATGTATCCGACCGCGTGCTTGGGATCGCGGCTCTTAATGGCTAGCCCCCTGCTTTCCACGTCGTGGCCGACGATACATTCCGGCCGGCCGTAGGGGCCGACGCGCAGGGGGTTGGACCAACTGAACAACATCACGAGCGGCCTACCCAACGCGGCCGCGATATGGCCGGGACCTGTGTCGTTGCTGACGACGAGCCTGGCCTGTCGAAGCACCTCGACCAACTCCGGCAGCGAGGTCCGACCGGCGAGGTTGGCGATCGGGTGTTTCGCGAAGTTTTGGATCTGCTCGATCATCGGACTTTCGGCCTTGCCGCCCGTGGCGACGACCGCCAGGCCGTGCTCCGAAGCGAGCCGATCCGCCAGAGCGGCAAACCGATCGGCGGGCCAGCACTTGCTGGCTTGGGCGGAGCCGGGAACGATCACGGCGTAGCGGTCAGGGTCGACCTTCTGTTGCGACAACAGGGTCCTCGCCGATGTCGCCGCGGCCGGCTTCTCCGGCAGGACGAACTCCACAGGCAGATCCCGCCCCCCCATCGCTTCGATCAGCTTTCGATACGTGTCGATGACGTGCACGCACTCCATACGCGGCACGATGGACGTCGTGTAGAACAGATGGGCGAACTCCTTCCGCCAGACCGGCCCGAACCGTCTCTTGCACCCGGAGAGCCAGGCCAGAGAGGCGGTGCGAAAGAGCCCCTGCAAGTCGAGCACCGCGTCGAAACGGCCGCGACGGAGGCGGCCGATCAGGTCGGTCAATTGCTTGAACGCATCCCAGCGACGCCACGCCTTGGCGAGAGTCTTGCGGTCGAACGGGATGATCTCGTCGAGGTGCGGATGCCCTTCGAGGATCGGGGCGAACTCCGGCCGGACCAGCCAACTGATCTTCGCCTGAGGGAAGTTGCGGCGCAGCGACGACAAGGCCGGCAGAGCCATCACGATATCGCCCAGCGAACTGGGCTTGATGAGCAGGATGTTCTCGTAGACTTCGGGCATAGGGACGGGATTCTACGCGATGGCAGGCATCAAGGCAATCGCCTGCATCCGCCGGATGCACGTTGCCGCTTGCGATCTCCGGCGGCGGGCCTACAATGGTGGCCGGGCGCAGGCGGCGTAGAAAGGAGTCGATTTTCGTGGCAGAGAAAGGCAGGTACGTCTATGCATGGCCGCGGCCGATGGTCACGGCGGACGCGGCGGTCTTCGCATTCTTCGACGGTAGGCCTCACCTGCTGCTGATCCGGCGCAAGCGGGACCCCTACAAAGGACGCTGGGCTCTGCCCGGCGGGTTCGTCGAGATCGAGGAGGACCTGCCCGCCGCGGTCGCTCGGGAGCTGCAAGAAGAGACCGGGCTCACAGGCGTCCCCCTGGAACAGCTCCGCACGTTCGGACGTCCCGACCGGGACCCGCGGGGCCGGACCATCACGGTGGCATACATCGGCATCGTGGAGAATGGCTGCGACCGAGTCCAGGCGGCCGACGACGCCGAAGAAGTTCAGTGGTGCGACATCGACAGTCTCCCCCCCATGGCCTTCGACCACGACGAAATCGCCCGCTGTGCCATTGAGCGACTTCGGCAGACACGGGTCCAAGGCCGGCGAGATCAGTAGACGGTCGGCTCGTCGCCGATCCCCTTCACCCGGTCGTTGAACTGCCTCAACTGGGCTTCGATCGCGCTGAGGGCGTAGTCGATGTAGTGCAGTTTGTGGGCCGGCTGGCCGTGGCGTTCGTTCATCAGCCCTCGGTGGACGGTGTCCAGGAAACGGCGGATCGTCCGTTCGGGGATCTCCCCGGGATTGCCCGCCCATTCCTTCAGCTCCTGGTAATGCCGGACCAGACGAGGATCTCGCTGCATCTGCTCGGCGGTCAGGTAATCACCGGGATTGTACTCCAATTGCAGGCCCTTGAGCCCGAGGATCAGGGGCTCGTAATTCGTCTGCCTGTCCAGCCGAATGAACTTGTACTGCTGAATGCACGTCATCGCCTGCGATGGCGGCTTGTCCGCCACGTCGTCCCCGCCGAGGTACCAGTTCCGCCGGCTGGTCCTGGCCAGGACCAGCTCCTCGCCGTAGGTGCGTTGGACGATCTCTCCCCTGCACAGTCGTGAGATCCACAACCCACCGCCGGGTTTGCTCTCCAATCCCCCGCCCAGAGCGAGGAGGCACTGCACGAATCCCAAAGGCAGAATCCGCTGACGGCCGATCTGGATCTTCCGCATCTGAAAAGACAGATGCAGGCTGTGCGGCCGGATCGGGAAGAACCCGATCAGGTCGTGAATCAGGCGGCTGAGCAGCCAGGGGTCCCCCGTGGCCGGACGGGACAGCTCGCCGGCCACGCTGAGCCGGCCCGGGGCGACCTCGAAGAATCCCTGCCGCCGGGGACGGGCGTTGTACCCGCTGTGGTCGTCGATGTAGCCACCCAGCTTCCAGCACAGGACGTCCAGGTGGAAATCATAGAAGTACTTGAAACCATCGTAGACCGTGTCGACCGCGCCGGTCTGGCTCCGCAGCGGATCGACCGCCGCGGCCCCCAGATTGCTCAATTCCAGCTCGCAGCCCAGCGGCACCAGCCCCGGCTGAAGATTGGCCCGAATCCGGTTGAGGTAGTCTTCCGCGACTCGCGGATCGAAGATGCTCTTGACCGCCCGGACGGCGTACTTGACGTAGTCGATCAGGTCGTTCTTCTCATACGGCATGTCGTCCAGACACTTCTGGATGATCGGCTCGACCACGTTCTGGTTGGCGTTGAGGATCCACAGACAGGCCACCAGGCTGACCGACCGCGCAAAGTACCGCACACTGGTCCGCATATGCTCCAACTCGAAGCGGAAACGACTCTCCATCTCCTCTTCGAGCTGGTTGAGCAACACCTGCCGAATCACGAGAGCCAGGTAGTTGCGAATGTACGGCACGGCCTGGGGATCGCCATACAGATGCTTGATGCTCGGACGGGGTCGATCCAGCTCCCGTTCCAGGTAGTAGTCGCTGACCGCGTCCCGGCGGTAATGGGCCATCACCAGATCCCGCTCGGTGGTCGCCAAGAGCTCTCGCTCCGCCCGCCGCTCCAGTTCGGCGTCCGGCGTCCGGTCGCCGGGTCGCGTGTGTTTCTTGAGGAATTGCTGGATGCGTTTTCGCAGCCACAGTTCGTGGATCAGGTTGACATGGAAGCGATCCCCGAACTGCTTGCGCATCGATTCCGTGGTGACGAGATAGGCCTGCGCCTCGACGACCCCGTGTCCGGTGCGGACTTTCACCGTCTCCCGTCGGTATCGCTTGCCCTCGTAACGATCGATTTCCGCCATGGCGGTCAACGGCACATCGTGAATGACGTAGCCTTCGATCCTCGCGCCGGGCGCCGGGACGCCATAGTAGTAGACGTTGTCCGGACTGACCCGGCGGTAGTGCGGCAGAAACGCCAGTTCCGCAAAAAGCGTCCTGGCGTCCAGGCGAGAAGGCCGCCGCGTGAAGCCGTAGCCGCTGACGGACTGGAAGATCCGACTGTCGCGAAGTGAGCCGTAGATGAAGAGATTGACTTTTTGGTTGGGCATAGTTGGCACGATCCAAAGGCGGGTTCGCCGAAGCGTCGCTATCGGCCGGACACAATGCGTTTTCGCAGCTTGATCACCTCCTTGAACGCCCGGAGAATGACTCTGGGATTGCCCCCCGTCTCCCGGCCGGCCGTCCGCGGGTAATGGTGCACGCCTCGCTGCGTGATGGTGTAGCCTTTTCGCACGGCGCGAGCGAGGATCTCCGTGGCGATCAGGGCCCCACGGCTTTCCATCGTGATGTTATCGAAAATCGCCCTCTTGAACAGCTTGAACGCGCAGTCGAGATCGCGGACGTCGAGGGAAAACAGCACGTCGTTCATCTTGGTCCAGAGCCAGCCGTTGAGCCTGCGAATCGCGGTGTCCTTGCGGTCCATTCGATAGCAACTGACGATGTCGAACTCCTTCATCAGCGGCAGCAGCGGCGGCAGCTCGTTCAGATCGAACTGGGCGTCGCCGTCGGTGTAGAAGACCAGTTCCTTGGTGGCCGCACGGAACCCCGACTGCAAGGCGGCCCCGTAGCCCCGATTCTGGGGATGATGGACCACGCGAACCCGGGGGTTGGCGGCCGCGATCCGATCGGCCACCTCGGCGGTCTTGTCCGAACTGCCGTCGTTGACGATGATCACCTCGTAGTCCGCCCGCAATCCTTCGAGCACGGCAATCGCCTGATCGGCCACCTTGGGGACATTGTCCTGCTCGTTGTAGCACGGAAAGAACACCGAGATGGAGACTGGCGGCGCCGCATCGTTCCGCACGTCACGACGCCCGCTGGATTCAGCCATGGTTCACCACCTCTTCCTCGACAAGATCGCGGTCCGCTGGCTCTCATAGGCGTCGATCTGCCGGTCGTAGGTGTCGGCCAGCAGCTTGTTCTTGCTCGCCGCGGCGATCTGCTGCAGACGGATCATGACCAGGCGAATCGCCTCGAGGCGGATGTTGAACCCGTCCCGCCCGGCGTACAGCTTGATGTCCTGCTGGAAATCCTTCGCATACTGGCTGCAGATCTCGTCGATTCGCGGCCGAAGATCGGGAAACTGCGAGCCGATCAGCAGCATTTCCAGCAGAGGACCGGGCGCGAAGTTCTCCTTCATCGCCCCGATCAGCAGTTCGAGCCCCTTCTTCTTCTGGGCCGGATCCTGGAACAACAGCAGGTTGTGGCCGGTCGTCAGCTTGCGCGAGTACTCGTCCGGATAGTACGTCTGACCGGTGAGCATGCCATTGAAGAGCTGCTCGCCGGCCGGCGTGGTGATGTCCACGAAGAGCCGCTGCTTGTCGTCCATGTACACGATGCGCCAGTCCGTGCTGTATTCGAGCCCATTGGTGAACGGCGTGTCGAACTGCGCAGTGGGCATCAGAACGACCCAGACGTCGTATCGCTTGAGCTGCTTGTCGATCCAATTGCCGATCTCGATGCACTCGGCGCGCGTGGGCTTCCTGTCCTCCCGCAGCGCAGGGGTCGCCGACGGCCCGCCGTAGATGATGTTCGTCCACAAATCGAACGTCTTGCGGTCATAGGCGGCCTGCGCGCGGCCGTCCATGAACAACTGCAAAGGCGTGCGGCCTGTGTTCGGATCTGGGTCCTGGCCCCAGGCGATGAAGCCGCCCTCGGTCCAGTAGTTGAACATTTTGCCGGAGAGCTTGTTCTTGCGGATGAACTCACAAGCCGCGAACGGCTTGGCGTCCGAGGCGGTCATTCGCATGAAGACCGACGTGTACTTCGTGTCGGCCGGCCAGTAGTCCAGATACACCGCGTAGAAACGGGCGCCCCACCAGACCGCGAAGAACAGAACGACGCATCCGCCTGCGATCGACAAGACCTGGCGCCACAACGGTGCGATCGCGGGGACTTCGAGCCGGCCCTGCGGCACCGGCTGCGACATCGCGGCGATAATCCGCACGGTGTGATCGATCAGCAGCGCGACGACCGGACACGCAGCGAACCCGGCGATCGGGATGAATCGACGGGATCGAATCGCCATGTAGACCGTCATCGCGGCGATCAGAAGCAACGAGAGATCCAACTTCGGCCAGGCATAGTCCAGCGAGGTCTTCACCTTCTTGGGAATCGGGGCGTTCACAAATCTCGACGTGTAGACATAGAAGAAGACCCAGGCGAGAAGCACGAACCAGCCCAAAATGTACATGACCAGGAACGGAACGGCCGTGCCGACCGGGTTGGTCCAGTCGAAGGCCCGATGCCACTCGTGCACGTCGCGCCATCGCTCGGCGTGCTTGCTGACCGAGATTACGAACGTGTGCGTGAGGTTCGTCAAATGGAACGGGTTGAAGACCACCATCGCCACGAAGGCCACGAAGCCGGCGGCGATCACGTGCAGGATCCCGCGGACGTCCATCGCCTGCACGACCTTCTCCTTCAGAGCCGCCACGACCGCGCCGACGAGCATGGCCAGCGAGAAGATGCCCAGATACGCCAGCAGAGAACTGCGGGTGTGGAGCTCAAACTCGGCTCGTTCCAGGCTGTTCAGTTGCGGCGGCAAGACCGGGAAGAAACACGTCAGCAGGAGGATCAGAAACAGGATGCATGACGTGGCCGAATGATAACCGATGATCAAACCGCCGCTCACCTGCCGGTTGACCGTCAGGGCGACACTCCCCCCAATGGCCAGAAGCACCAGGTAGAACCGCACGTCCTTCCATGGAACGTTGCGGTGGAGATGCTCATGTCCGAGGAACTTGTAGGCCAGGCCGTAGAGCACCAGCCACAGCAGGATGCCGTAGGCGGGGATCAGCCATCGCCTGGGGAGATTCATCAGGGCGTGCCAGGCGACAAAGGGAACCAGGACGATGAAGACGTAGATGTAGCCGCCGTGGACGTTCGACCAGAAGATCACCAGCGGCACGATCAGCCAGATGTACAGGGCGTTCCGATAGCTTGCCAGCGCAAAGACGAGGATCAGGACCGCCGTGAGCAGATTCGAGAACCCCGCCGGCCGCACGTCGAAGAACGACCGCCCGATGAACAGAGCGAAGCAGACCGCAATGACGGCCAGAGCCCGGTTCACACGATAGATGCGCGCCGTCCCGTAAAGGGCGGCCGCCGCCAGGATGTAGATGGCGAACTTCCAGTAGACCAACGCATCGTAGTACGGCTCGGACTCCGAGCCCAGGGCCGTCGTAAGCTTGTAGAAAATCACGTGGGTCAGCCAGTTCTGGTTCACCCAGCCGGTCGGGTGCCAGCGACGGACGGTGTCCAGGCCCACCTTGTCGGTGATCCACCGGGCCCAGCCGGGCCAGGCCTGAACTTCCTCCGGCGTCGGGCCGGCCTTGTGCGAATTGGCGCTGAACGGCTCGACCGTGTTGACTCCGTGATGGACGAAATGCCGCCCGCAGGCCATGGCCACCCAGGTGTCCCCCGCCGCCACCATGTGGGTGCAGGAATAGAGGGCGAAGACCACCATGGCCGCCCAGCCGATAATCATCGGCCAACCGGCGAACGACTCGCGATTGGGGCGGTCCAGCGGTCGGCCCGCAACAGAACTCTCACTAGCACTCATTCCACGGCTTTCAAAGAACTCCGACAGTAGTATCCCGGAGAAAGATACGCCTTTTCCTCTATATCGTCAATATTCCCTTCTTTGTTCGGAGGTGACGTCGGAAGGGAAGATGCGATCGTCCTGGGCCTCCCGCGCCCCGTCACCGCAGGCCGTTGATGTCGCACAGGTTGATATCGGACGGTCGAAGGCTGTTGTGGTCGGTCGCAAAGGCGCGTCCGCTCCGGCTGTTGGCGTCGAGAGCCACGCTTCCCCGCCTTTCCCAGGGCACGCCTCGCCAGGCCGCGATTGAGACGATCACGATCGCCGCAGCAGCCGCGCCGGCCCATCGAGCCCTCCACAACCATCGCGTCGCCGGCATCCGGACGGCTGATGCGGGAATCCCCGCTTCCAGGCGATCCCTGAGAGATCGAGGCGGCTCAATCGCGGAGATTTTCCTCAATCGACCGGTGACCCAGTCCGCCGAGAGGTCTCCATGCCCGTCGCGAGCATTCGTCTTCATGGTTCCACCTTTCCCGCCAGTTGTTTTCGCAGTTTTTCCAGCGCCCGGCTCGTCACCCACTTCAAGGTCCCGTCCGGCCGACCGAGAACTTCCCCCATTTCCCGATAGCTCAGACCGTCGCTGTAGTGGAGCAACAGCACGGTCCGTTCCTCAAGATCCAGGTGTTCCATCGCCCGGCCGAGTTGGGACAGATGCTCGTCGGCCACGATCCCGGCCAGAGGATC
>JAAYVJ010000317.1 GCA_012517265.1 Planctomycetota bacterium
CCCTGGGGGCCGCCGACGCGGTCCATGTCGTTGCTGTAAGGCAAGCCGAAGTAGTAATCGAATCCGTTGTTGGTCGGCAGGTATTGCGGCAGATGGCCGAGGTGCCATTTGCCGATGCAGGCGGACGTGTACCCCTGGTGCTTGAGGGCCTCGGCGATCGTGATCTCGCCTTGAGGCAGGCCGCCTGCGGAGTCGGGGAACAGCACCCGGCGATCGCTGTTGCACATGCCGCTGCGGATGGGGAGCCGACCAGTCAGCAGCGCAGCCCGGCTGGGCGTGCAGACCGACGCACCGACGTAGAAGTCGGTCCATCGCTGTCCCTCGGCCGCCATGCGGTCGAGGTTAGGGGTGCGAATCGTCGGGTGGCCGTAGCAGCCGAGGTCGCCGTAGCCCAGGTCATCCGCGAAGACGATGATGAAGTTGGGCTTTCTCTGCGCGCTCTCGTTGCCGAGCAAGCGAGAGGCCTTTGAGAAGGCGAATCCCGCAGCGCCCATGCCCGCTCGTCGCATCAACTCGCGTCGCGTCATCCATCTGCTCATGCATGTCCTTTCAGTTCTTCATGCGCGGCGAGGGCATCACACTTGTCCTGACGGTCTTCGGCCTGTGCCTTCTGCCTTTCGGGCGGAGTCGCCGAGGTCTTGACGCATGGCGTCCGCCAGTCGCTGCAGCCGTGCGACCACATCGGGATTCTGATCCGCGACGTTGTGCTGCTCGCCGATGTCGGTCTCCAGGTTGTACAGGGCCAGTTCGGTCTTGGCCTGCTTGTACTTGGCGGGGACGCCGCCGACGGCGCGGGGACCGTCCCCGAGCGTTCGGTAGGCGTGCGGGAAGTGCAGCTTCCAGGGACCGCTGCGGACCGCTTCGAGCGCGAAGCTCTGGTAGAAGAAGAACGCCTCGTGCGGGCTCTTGGCCCCGGCTTGTCCAGCGAGCAACGGCCAGATGTCCTTGCCGTCGATCTTATGCGCCGGCAGTTGCGCCCCGGCCAGGCGCGCCATCGTCGGGAGGAGGTCCATCGTCGAGGTCAGTTCGTTGCAGGTCTTGCCGGCTGGGATGGTGCCCGGCCACCAGAAGAGCGTCGGCTCGCGCTGGCCGCCCTCGAACGTGGTGCCCTTGCCTTCGCGCAGAGGGGCCGCACAGCCCGCGTGATCGCCGTAGCTAAGCCAGGGTCCGTTGTCCGAGCAGAAGACGACCATCGTGTTCTTGTCGAGCCCCAGCCGCGTCAGCGTCGAGAGGATCTGGCCGACGGACCAGTCAATCTCCATCACCACGTCGGCAAAGAGGCCCTTGCCGGACTTGTCCTTGAACTTGTCCGAGACGTGCAGCGGCACGTGGACCATCGAGTGCGGCACGTACAGGAAGAACGGGCGGTCTTTGTTCTTCTCGATGAATCGCACGGCCCGCTCGGTGTACCAGGTCGTCAGTTGCGTCTGGTCGGGGTCGTAGGCGACGACCCGCTCGCCTTCGATCAGCGGCAGATCGGGATACGCCTGCGGGGCCTCCGGATGCCGGGGCCACATGTCGTTGGAATACGGAAGCCCGAAATACTCGTCGAAACCGTGGCGGGTCGGGAGGAACTTGAGCTTGTCGCCCAGGTGCCATTTGCCGTAGCAGGCCGTCGCGTAGCCGAGCGGCTTGAGGACCTCGGCGATGGTCTTTTCCTGGTCGCTGATGCCGATCTTGGCGTTGGGTCCGAGCACATCGGGTAGGCCGACTCGCTGTGGATAGCAGCCGGTCATCAACGCCGCCCGCGACGGGGTGCAGGAAGACGCGGCGGCGTAGAAGTCCGTGAATCGCACGCCCTCGGCGGCCATGCGGTCGAGGTTGGGAGTCGGGTAGTCCCTGGCCCCGAAGGGACCGATGTCGGCATAGGCCATGTCGTCGATGAAGATCACGACGAAGTTCGGCGGCCGGTCCTTGCCTTCGTTTGCAGAGGCCCGCAAGGCCCCGGCGCACCCTGATGCGGCTGCGCCCACCGCGGCCAGACCGATCGTTCTGAGGAATTCACGTCGATTCAGTTCTCTGCGCATGCCACGATTCTCCAATCACTGGTTGACGCCCCAGAAGAAACATAGCGGGAGCTTCCGCATCGGTCAACCTTCGGGATCGGTTCGTCTTGGGGCTTTCGCAATGAGGGACGGTGGTTTACGATGGCGGCGGATCGTCCACTGAAGAAGATGAGTGTCGAGATCGATGGAGCCGGAACATGAAGGGGATGAGCAGAAACGCATTTGTCGTGTCAGTGATTGCAGGGCTCTCGCTGGGCGTCGCCAGGGCGGGCGACGCGACGCGCTTCGTTGTTTCACCGAAAGCCGATCGCGCCGACGGGTCATTCGCGACGCTCCAGGCCGCGTGCCTGGCCGCACGCAACGCAGGGACGGACAAGCCGAGGACGGTTGTCGTCGAGGAAGGCGAGTACTTCATGGATGAGCCGGTGACGCTCACCCAGGACGACAGCGGCTTGACCATCGAGGCAGCCCCCGGCGCGAGGGCCTACCTTTATGGCGGCAGGGAAATCTCGGGCTGGCAGCCCGACGGCGACGGACTCTACGCGGCCTCGCTGCCCGGCGTGAAGGAAGGCCGGTGGGACTTTCGGACGCTGATCGTCAACGGCCGCTACTGCCCGCGGGCGAGGCTCCCCGAGACCGGGTTCTTCGAGCACGAGAGCGTGTTCGACGTGCCCTGGATGTCCACCACCGGCGGCGGCTGGAAGCGAAAGCCCACAGATGAAGAGCTGACCACGATGAAATACAAGCCGGAGGATCTCGGCCCGTGGCTGGACGTTCGCAACGCCGAGATCACCGTCTATCATATGTGGGATGAGTCGCTGCTGGGCGTCTCGGCCAACGACCCGAACTCGCACACGCTCACGTTCTCGTCGCCGTCGGGCCATCCGCCGGGGGCGTTCGGCGTCAAGAAGTACGTCGTCTGGAACGTGCGAGAGGGAATGACCCGGCCGGGCCGGTGGTATCTCGACCGCACTCGCGGGAAGGTCGTCTATCGCCCTCTGGCGGGCGAGGATATGAGCAAGGCCCGCGTGATCGCGCCGGTCGTCACGTCGCTCTTTGCGCTCATGGGGACCAGAGACAACCCGATCCATGACGTCACGATCCGAGGTCTGACGCTCGCTGCGACCACGAC
>JAAYVJ010000318.1 GCA_012517265.1 Planctomycetota bacterium
CCTGAGGTCGCGCCTGACGTCGAGCCCCCTGCAGAACCGGAGCCGGAGACCCCGGCGGGGCCCGGAGATGTGTTTCTGTACCCAACCAGTGCAGACGGGCTCGTTCATATGGGGGCTCTTGCCCTCGCTCTGTGGCTTGCGGGGCTGTCCAGAACCCTCACCGCCCCATTCCTGCGGGTCTACTCCGGCATCCTCGTCCTAGTCCTCAAGATCATCATCGTAGGCTATGCCATCTTCTATCTGAGCTACTGCGTGTTCGACAGCTCGCGCGGGGGGAAACGGGCCCCTTGCATGGCTCTTGCTCCCACGCCGGACCGCGAGGAACTGTTTTCCGATGCGCTTCTGCTGTTGGCCGGCACCGCAATCAGCCTCTGGCCGGCCGCCGTCTACTACGGCGTGACGTTGCGCGTCGATGCCTGGACCGTCCTGCTGGGGATTTCATGCGGATTCCTCTGGCCGATGTCGCTGCTGGCGGCGGTGCTCTTCGGCGGCATCGATGCTCTCAATCCCGTGCTCATCGTCCGCTCGATTCTCGTGACGCTGCCCGCCTATCTCGTGCTTGTGCTCGAACTCGGCGTCCTGGCCATCCTCGCCGTCGGCCTGGTTTGGGCGCGACTGCCCGTGCCGCGGGTGTTCTGCAATGCGGCCTGCCTGTACCTTCTGCTCATGGGGACTCATCTGCTCGGCCGGCACTATCGGCGCCACAGGGACAGGCTCGGTTGGGGGTTGTGATCCCTCGCGGCCGCGTCATCTGCTCGCGGACGATTGCGAATGTCCTGCGGCCGGGGAATCCTCGGGCTTGTCCAGGACCTTGATGCGGGCGTTGCGGATCAGCACATGCTCGGCTCCCCGGCTGAGTTCCTGAAACCCGATATGTCCCTTGCGCGGGCGGTCTTTCACCTTGGGGCAGGGCTGGCCGTTGTGCCGCAGCACGACTTGCTCCTGCTCGGCCAGGTTCAGGTCGTGGATCACCTGGCCGTTGAGCACCACGTTCAGGTGCGAACCTTCGAGCGTCACGACGTAGGAGTTCCATTGCTCGGGCTTGTAGACCTGCTTGCGCGGCGCGATGGCGCGGTAGATGCCGCCGGTGAGTTCGGAGTCTTTCGCGTCGGGGTTGTAGCGGTAGTCCGCCATCTGCAGCTCCATGCCGTCGAAGGCCGGGTCGCCGAACAGGGGGACTCGCAGGGCGCAGCCGCTGTTGCCGGTGGGGCCCAGTTTGAAGTCGTACTTCAGGATGAAGTCGCCGTATTCCTTCTTGCTCAGCAGCCACGACCCGCGGGGTTCGCCGCCGTGGAGAATCCCGTCTTTGAGGACCCATCGGGTGTTCGGGTCGGCCGGCGGCTTGCTCACGTCGCTCCAGCTCCGCACCAGCCAGCCGTCGAGATTGCCGTCCTGGGGGAACAGCGGGGCGAATCCTTCTTCCTGCTCCTGCGTCTGCCCGGCGGACAAGCCCGCGCCGGCGGCTGCAATCACGACAACGGCGACGAATAGGAGTCGAACCTCTCTGGTTCTCATGGTCCCATCCCCTTTCTGTTTCTGACTCTCTTGCGTCCGGCGGTTGCAGAGCCGCCCTCGATCCGCTCATTCTATTGCGGCGCGGACTATCCATCAACGGCAACCTGGGCGGGCTCCCGCGGCGTGATCGGTCCATTCGGAGCTTTCCAATCCCGGGACTCCGTGATAGAGTGGTCGCAGGCCGGTTCGCACCGGCGGGTTCATGCACACGAAAGGAATTGTCGGCGGCCATGAGAAAAGCAACACACGTCGCGGGACTGCTCGCTCTGGTTCTGATTTGCGGTTGCGGCAGGCAAGCGGAGAGAAGCGTCCCATGCGAGACCTTTTCGGAGGTTCCGCTCATCGAATGGGTTGAGAATGTCGGCAGGCGGATCTACGTGCAGGACCTCTATGTCGCCCAGGCGATCAGTCTCCTGATCGCCCACGGCGTCGATCCCGACGAGATGGACGCGCTGGGCTGGATCACCGAAAGCCGCGAGGACGGGGCCGTCGTGACGTTCGTGACCGGCGATCCGGAGCAATGGCGGTCCGCCTGCGTGGTCACGTTCGTCGAGCACGCCGATCCGAACATCATCCTGATCGATCGGGACCTCACCGAAACGCAGTCGGCCATGTTCAACGCCAGGCAACTGGCTCTCGACAGCGTCGACAACGTCTGCGCCGAAGCGTACAACACGGCCGTGATCCCGCGGGACGGCCAGAGCGGCTGGCTGGCCTACGCTCTGGCCGCGACCAGCGATCCGAATCTGATCCTGATCGGCGGGCACTGCCGGGCCACGGTCTCAGCGGACGGCCGGACCCTCCTGGCGCGAAAGAGTTTCAGCAGGGACTGCCTGGTTCTGAGGAAATCCTCGGAGGGGACGCCGCAGGCGGAGGCCGAAGCCTACGCGGTCGGACGCATCCCCGACAGGGTTCCGACCGAGATTCACGTGTTTCTCAATCTGCTTTACGGCAAGCCGCTGTACGTAGTGACCGCGGACCGACGGCTCTGGTACATCGACGGCGGCAAGATCCGCCTTCTGAGGCGGTTCTGAAGGCGAGGTGGACTATGGATCGACGGATTTCACGACGGCGGGTTCTCTGCGGGGCGGCGCTGGCTCTGCCCTATGTCATTTCGTCCCGCGCCGGGGGCGCCGTCGCCCCGAGCCGGCGGCTCACCATGGGCGCCATCGGCCTGGGTGGCCAGGGGATGCACAATCTCAAGAGTTTCCTGACGTTCGACGACGTGCGGGTGCTGGCGGTCTGCGACGTGGACGCCGGACACCTCAAGCGGGCGAAGGATACCGTGGACGCCGCCTACGGGAACACCGACTGCGCCGCATACCGCGATTTTCGCGAGGTGCTCGCCCGCCGGGATCTCGACACCGTGCTGATCGCGACGCCGGACCATTGGCACGCGATTCTGGCCATCGAAGCCGCCAAGGCCGGCAAGGACATCTACTGCGAGAAGCCGATCTCCCTGACCATCGCGGAGGGCCGGGCGGTTGTCGAGACGATGCGCCGCTACAACACGGTCTACCAGAGCGGCACGCAGCGTCGGAGCATCGCGTGCTTCCGGTTTGCGGTGGACATGGCTCGCAATGGGGTATTGGGCGAACTGAAGACCCTCCACTGCTATTATCACAACGGCCCGACGTGCCCGCCGCAGCCGGTTCAGCCCGTGCCGGAGGAATTCGACTACGACCTGTGGCTCGGACCCGCTCCGTGGGAGCCGTACACACAGCGGCGGTGCCACGGCTCGTTCCGCTGGATCTACGACTATTCCGGCGGCCAGCTCACGGACCTCGGCGCGCACTTCGCGGATCTGGCCCAGTGGGCCCGCGGCGACGAGCACGCCGGCCCGGTTCGCTACGAAGGGTGGGCCGAGTTCCCCAAGGACGGCCTGTTCAACACGCCGGTGACGTTCGAGGTCACCGCGACCTACGCCGACGGCGTCAAGATGATCATGCACGACGAGACCGAGCCCGGGCGGGGGCCGCGGGGCAACAAGTTCGTCGGCACGGAGGGCTGGGTCAGCGTCGACGACACCGGCAAGGTCACCGCCTCCAGCGACGCCATCCTGCGAAAACTCAACGCCGCCCAGCGGGGCTACGAGTTCATGGAAGGCCACCATCGCGACTTCCTGGACTGCGTCCGCACGCGGGCCAGGACGATCGCGTCGCCCGAGGCGGCGCACCGTTCGACGACGATCTGCCACATCGCCAACATCTGCCTGCGTCTGGGCCGCAAGCTCGAGTGGGACCCCGCGGCCGAGCGGTTCGTCAACGACCCCGAGGCCGACCGGATGCTGGCCCGCGCGATGCGCAGCCCCTGGCGGTTGTAGGCAAGCAAAACCCGAATACCGAAATTCGAGACAAGCACGAAGGCGAGAAGCCCAAACGACGCAACGGGAGCGTCCGTGGGTGACCGGTGTTTCGGCCCGTCGTGGGGTCCTGCTCAGGTGGGGCAAGGCGAGAGAGAGCGAAGGATAGCGAGGACATATGAGCAGAATCCGCACGGGCAGCCTCGGTCTGGTGATCGCGCGTCCGGGGCTTTCCCGGCAAGCTTCACCCGACGAGAACGGCGGCGCGGAATTTCGGGGTCCGCTTTCTCAACAGCCAGAACCTGTGCTGGGCCTTGGTTCGACCCATGCGGGCCGGGAGATGGCGGTCGCCGTCCGCCGGGCTGCGAGCGAGCCGCAGCCGGTCGAAGTGCCCCTGATCTTCCGCGTGCAGTTCACCGTCTCGATGAAGCCGTTCTACGCCCCTGTGCCCAGGCCCGGCGACGCGTCGCGAGGAAGCGCGTCGGACGTCCCGATCCGTGAGGAGGACTTCGCTCGGTTCGCAGGCTGCGCCGATCCGGAGCTGGTTTTCGTGCTCGACCTGGCCGCGCGGCGCGACAATGGGGAATTGAGCCGGTGAACGTGGAGACGCCAGGATCTTCAGGCGAAGGAGCCTCTCGTCGGCCCTGGTGACGCAGCCGTTTTCGCAGGACGACGGTTACAGATTCGCGTGTTCGCAAAGGCCGTCGCCGTTCACGTCGTAGGGATCGTCGGCCTGGAAGACGCCGGTGGCCGGATCGAAGCGCCAACCGTGCGTGCCGGCCCCGGCGACCGGGCCGCCGACCCGGACGGTGTCGAGACGGTTGTACGGGTTGATGGGCATCCGCTCCAGTTGCAGGGCGGAGTCGTCGCCCGCTGGATTCTCGCCGATCCCGGTCAGCCGCCGGGCGAAGTCCTCGCCGCTCTCGCCGGCCGAGGCCGGAAGCCGGTCCTCGTGCTGACGGCGATAGACCCCGATGTGACGGCGGACGTTCTGAAGGCTCTCGCACAGGTTTGCGATCCGTGCGTCGGCGCTGGCCTCGCTGAATCGAGGCGCCATGGTGGTGCCGACGAGCACGAGAACGACCGTCGCGAGAATCACCTGAATCAGCGAGAATCCGGGCCGTGTTCTCATCCCATCTCTCCGTGCTGTGTGCGACAGGGCCGGGACGAACCCTCCATCACCCCTGTCTCTCCCCAAACCATACGATACGCCGAACCTGATGCCAAATGCATCGACCGGCGAAGCGGCGACTAGAGCCCGACGTGGTCGGGAATCCCATTGTGATCGGCGTCGATGTTGTCGTCGGCCTGGAATTCCCCGGTGGCCGGATCGAACCGCCAGCCGTGGGTGTTGGCCCCCGCGGCGGCATTGCCGACTCGCACCGTGTCCAGATCGTTGAACGGGTTCGTGGGCATGCGCAGAAAATAGGGGCCGAACTCGGTGCCGACGCCGCCCGTTCCGTCCGTCTTGGTCGTCATCCTGCGGATGAAATCGGGGCCGGTCTCGCCTGCGGCGGCCGGGAGCTGTTCCTGATGATGATAGCGATACAGCTCGATCTGCTTGCGAATGGCCGCAAGGTCCGAATTCAGCGCCGAGGTCCTGGCCTCGGACGTGTTGGAGCCGAATTCCGGAATCACGATGGCCGCCATGATTCCGAGCAGGGCGACGATGATCATCAGCTCCACCAGTGTGAAGCCGCGGTGTGCACGCATGGCGATCCCCTCGTCAATGACGGTGCCGAGGCGGGGCCCAACGAACGGACCCTCCATATGAAGCATAAGAAACAACCCAGGAGGCGGCAAAACCGAGAACGGGGAAGAACCGTCGAGTTCTTCAGCCGGACCTCAACCAGGGGGAACCACAGTCCGGAACCGCGCGCCGGGCCCTCGGGGCGACCAGTCGTCCGATCTCTGGCGTCGTCGCTATTCTCCTCCCTGGGCCGGGGCGGCCGAAGGCAGCGGCGAGGTCAGGAGCATGCGGATCTCCGGCCGACGGAGCGTCTGATCCAGTTCTTTCAGCCGGCTTTCGATTTCCGCCAGCGTGGCGGCGTAATAGTGCTCGGTGTGGAAGAAGAACATGGCCGTGTCGGCATCGACCACGTGAATCTGGCCCTTCTTGAGCTCGGGCATCAGCAGGGTCTTGCCGACGCTGAAGTTCCGCAGACGCATTTCATCCATCCCGCCGTTGAGGGAGGCGACTTTTTTGACCGTCAGGGCCCGGAGCAGGCGGACGATGTCCGAGTCGTTCTGAATGAGGATTGTGTGGCGGCGCTGGCCGTCCGGCAGCGGCTGGTTCAACTCCCACAGCAGCTTGCTCCAGACTTTGCGGTCGGGGCAGTCGAGCAGCTGGATCTCCGGGATCGGCTCGGTGCCCAGGCGGCCCTCCGCCAGCGACGCGCGGTCGAAGCGGTATGTGATCGCCAGGGTCTTGTCGCCAAAGTCGGTTACGCCGTTCTCCGTGTGGTCTCTGAGCAGTTCCTCAAGGAACTTGACGCTGTAGCCGCCCACCTGCTGGCTGTCGAAGTAGATGACCCGCGACGGCTCGATGCTCTTGGCGATGTCCAGCCGCTTGATCACCTCGTAGATCATTCGCGTCACGAGGATCGGCTCGCCGGGCACGCTGTCGCGCACGAAGGATCGGAAGGGCTCGGCCGAGGCCAGGCGGAAGTTCTTCTCCGCCGCCTCGCGGGCCAGGGTGCGATACGTCGCGATGCGGCGGTTGGCCAGCAGGAACGACAGGTCGTACACGTCCTCGCTGCGAATCCGGTACGAGTCGCGGAACAGAATATTGCCGAAGCTGTCGAAGGAGTCTTCGTCCTTCGGAATCGCCCGCAAGATCTCTCGCTTCTCGGGCAGCACGTGCGGCGTCAGGACGATAATGACCTCGCGTTTGAGGCTTTCGTTCGACGTGGATCGGAACAACGCGCCCACCAGCGGCAGATCCCCCAGCAGAGGGACCTTGTCCACGATTGTCGTCACTTCGCGGGCCACCAGGCCGCCGATGATGAGCGGCGTGTTGTTGGGAATCCGGCCGTAGGTCTGCACCCGCCGCGTGGACACCGTCGGCGCCGACGCCAGGACCGTGCCGTCGGCCGACTTCATTTCCAGATCCTCGTTCGGGACCTTGGCCGAGACGATCGTGTCGATGAGCATGCTGACGTCCCCGCCCGACTCGCTGATTCGCGGCCGGATGTTCAGCATGATGCCCGTCGGGAGGTAGTCGAACTGGAAGCTGACCTTCGTGGCGCTGCTGCCCAGGCCCTCCAGGCTGCTGGCGATCGGGATGTCCTGCCCGACGCGGATCGTCGACTGGCGGTTGTCCAGCGTCAGAACGCTCGGACGCGAGAGGATCTCCGCTTTGCCGGTGCGGACCAGGGCGCGGATCGTCGCGGCCCAGTTCCACTCGAAATCGCCTTCGAAGATGTTGTTGAGCTTCGAAGTGTCCGGCGTGTTGATCCGCAGAGACTGCGACCCCGCCCCTGCGTCCAGCGATCCGGCGGTGACGAACAGAGGAGACTCGTTCAACGCCCACTCGACCCCCAGTTCCTTGAGGCCCTCCTCCCCGATTTCCAGCACCATCGCTTCGATGAAGATCTGGCGGGCCGGCCGGTCCACGAACGTGTCCAGAATCCGCCGGACCTCGCTGAACTGCTCCGGATACGCCGGGTGAAACATCACCATCAGTTGCGTCATCGGCGAGGAAATCGCGTTGTCCATCAGCTCCGACGCCGCGCCCGGCGCCATCGAGAGCTTGCCCTTGCCGCTCGATTCCTTGGAACCGACCAGCCCGGTGTACTCCTTCTTCGGGTCTTCGATGTTCACCACGTAGGGCAGCTTGTCGAAATCGACCTGCGCGGGCATCTCGGCCGGCTGGCCGACCGTCGTGACGCCGAAGCCCTTGAGCATGTTGATCGCGGTGGCCGCATCGACGTAGCTCAGTTGGATCAGCTTGGCCTCCAGGTCCCGCGTGGTCAGGCCCGCCCGCATCTGGCGCACAACCTCGATGATCTGCGCCACCTTGGGTTCCACCTGCGCCAGATCCGGATTGGCCGACAGCGTTCCGTCCGGCGCGGCCACGACGCCCATCGCCCAGAATTGCGGCGGCTGCGACACGAAGCAGCGGTATCCAAACCGAAGGACCCGCGTGGCGCCGTCGGCGGTCCTGGCGACGACCCGTTCGCCCAGCACGCCCGCCGCGGCCGCCGGCATGGCGTCGCCGATCGCCTGCGACGCCGGGATGTACCCGAGCGAGGTGGCCAGGCCCAAAGCCAACTGTTCGGCGATTTCGTTGAGTTCCGTGCGGCTCAGTTTGGGCAGTGTGACGGTCGCAGTCGAGTCCGGCGGCACGGCCCCGCCCACCGTCATGTTCACCGCCTCTGCGACGCTGATCTGGGGCGGGGTCGCGTTCGGCTCGGCGGGCGCCAAAGCGGGACTTGCCGCGACGGGGGGCGACGCCAAGTTCATCGCGTCGATCGCCGCGGCCATCTTCGCCGGATCGTTGGCGTCGACGATTACGCCGTTCGCGACGCGAGGCTCTTCCATCGCGACTGCGCTCTCGGTCCTGCTTTGCGATCTGCACCCGGCCAAGAGGACGGCAAGCACGATTCCCGAACTTGCGATTGCCGCCAGCGCGATCGTGGGCTTTCGAGTTGTCACGGAATGGACGCGACGCTGCGCGCACACGCGAGCGGCGGACGCTGTCTGGGTCGCCATCGACATACGATCGATCTCCACGCGGCTCTGAACCGTTCTTGGTGCGGGACTCCAACCACCGGCCGGGACGCGGCCAAGACGGCGGCTCGATCGTCCGTGCCGCCAGCCGCCCCAATCCTTGCGTCGCAGA
>JAAYVJ010000319.1 GCA_012517265.1 Planctomycetota bacterium
CTGCGGGAGGTGAGGTTCGACGTGAAGGTCCCCGGCTACCGGACTGGAAGCCTCACGATCGTCACGACCCTGACGGACCCCAAGACCTACTCCCGCGAAGACCTCGCCGAACTGTACGGCTTCCGCTGGAATGCGGAACTGAACATCCGCCAGATCCAGCAGACGCTGCACCTGGATCACATCCGCTGCAAGACGCCCCCGAGGGTCCGGCGGGAACTGTGGGGGACGCTCCTGGCCTACAACCGGATCCGTCAGATCCTCGCCACGGCTGCGTCCGTACGCAGAAAACAGCCCCGACAACTTGGTTTCACGCTGGCCTGCCAGGCCCTCCTGGCGTCCTGGCTGTTGCTGGCGACGGGGAGTCTGCCGAGATCCGCACGCGTGGTCCACGATGCTCCTGGCCCGTCTTGCCGCAAACGAGGTCGCCAACCGACCCGGTCGCATCGAGCCGCGGGTCCTCAAACGCCGTCGCCATCGCTACCCCCTCATGCAGCGACCGCCAGAGCAACTCCGTGAGCAACTGCGAAACACGTAAACCTATGCGATCGCATGGCTTCTGGACGACAGTGCCATTCGTACCTGACACCTTCAATTCCGACATCCGGTCGTCTTGCCCCTGCCCTGCTACGCTTCCTGCTCTTCTTCCTCTTGTTGCTCTTCCTCTTCTTCGTCGACCTCGGTGGACATGTAGCCCTGCTGGCCTTCGGTGGCGTAGGTGCTCGCGGGCGCGGGCCCCGGGGCGGGCTCTTCCATGCCGTCGAAGGTCATCTGCTTGCCGGCGTTGAGGTCCTTGAGGAGCTGCTCGTAGTCCTCGATGGTCATGAGGACCTCGCGGGCCTGGCTGCCCTTGTAGTCGCCCAGGATGCCGGCGCCGGCCATCATTTCGATGATGCGCGAGGCGCGGGCGTAGCCGATGCCCAGGCGTCGCTGGAGGAGCGAGACGCTGCCGCGTTTGGTCTCGAGAACCACGCGGACGGCCTGGTCGAAGAGTTCGTCCTGGGGCAGCTCGCCGGTCTCGACCTTGCGGAGCTGGGTGAGCTCGGGGTGGAACTGCGGTTCCGCGACGTCCTTGAGGTATTTGACGATGCGGCGGATTTCGGCGTCGTCGAGGAAGGTGCCCTGGGCGCGGATGAGGTCGGAGGTGCCGGGCTTGAGGAAGAGCATGTCGCCTTCGCCGAGGAGGGTTTCGGCGCCGTTCTGGTCGAGGATGATGCGGCTGTCCATGCGGGCGGCGACGCGGAAGCCGATGCGGCAGGGCATGTTGGACTTGATCAGGCCGGTGACGACGGTGGCCTGGGGGCGCTGGGTCGCCAGGACGATGTGGATGCCGACGGCCCGGCTCTTCTGGGCCAGGCGGACGATGTAGCTTTCGATCTCCTTGGAGGCGGTCATCATGAGGTCGGCGAGCTCGTCGATGATGATGACCATGTAAGGGAGCTTCTTGGGGATCTTGGCTTCTTCTTCCGGCGTGCTGGGGTCGAAGCGGGCGATGATCTCCTCCGCACCGAGCTTGTTGAACTCCGCGATGTTCTTGACGCGGGCCTCGGCCAGCAGGGCATAGCGTTCGTCCATTTTGACCGTCGCCCACTCGAGGATCTGCACCGCGACCTGCGTCTCGGTCACGATCGGGCACATCAAATGTGGCACTGTGGAATAACTGGTCATTTCGACCATCTTGGGGTCGACGAGGATGAGTTTGACCTCGTCCGGACGCTTGGTCATCAAAATGCCGACGATTATAGTATTAATGCATACAGATTTACCAGATCCCGTAGTGCCGGCGATCAGCAGGTGGGGCATCTTCGTAAGGTCGGAGACCAGGGCCTCGCCGGAGGAGTCTTTGCCGAGGAACAGCGGGATGTTCATGCTTCGCGGCTTGTCCCCCGCC
Organism: Planctomycetota bacterium; assembly: GCA_012517265.1. Classification (GTDB taxonomy): domain Bacteria; phylum Planctomycetota; class Phycisphaerae; order Sedimentisphaerales; family Anaerobacaceae; genus PLanc-01. The sequence continues at coordinate 1,889 of JAAYVJ010000319.1, forward strand.
AGTTCCATCATATTCGACATTCGGACTTTCTCTTTCTCGCCGTTCGGCACCTCGATGCCGATCGTGTGCTTGCCGGGGATCGGCGCCACCACGCGAACGGCGCCGGCGCTCAGCGCCCGGGCGATGTCGTTCGACAAGCTGGAAATGTGGCTGACCTTCACCCCCGCCGCCAGCTCCAGCTCGAACATCGTCACCACCGGCCCGGTCTCGGCCGCCACGACCCGCGCGTTCACGTGAAACTCGCCCAGCAGCTTCTCCAGTTCCGCCGCCTTCGACTTCACCACCTTTTCTTGAATTTGGTCGTAGCCCACTTCCGGCTCGGCCAGCAAATCCAGCGGCGGCAGCACGTAATCGTCATAAGTGGGCTGGGCGACCGACGGTTTTTCCACCCGCATCGGCAGCGGCTTGGGCTTGACCTCGACCATGCCGGGCTTGGCCGCCGCGGGCACGGGAGCAGGGGCCTCTTCCACCTCCGCCGCCTCAGTCTCAGTCTCGACCTCGACCTCTCCGACCTCCCCGGCCTCCTTACCGTCCTGGGCCGAGTCCTCCACCGCCTCCGGCTCCTCCTCGACCACGGACGTCCTGCCGTTCACCGACATCGTCCGCGGTCCGACTGCTGGCGCGGGGCTCTTCTGCGTCGCGCTGAGCCGCTGCCAGATCTCCGACAGCGCCTCCGAATGCTCCTTCGCCACCGCCCAGGCCGGCACGACCACCCCCACGATCCGCCGCACCGCAAACCCGCACGCCGCGAACAACCCCACAATCAGACTGTCCGCCAGCAAAGCCAGCCCAAACCCCCACATCGCCAGGATCACGAAAAACGCCCCCAGCCGGGCGCATGTGCTCTTCAGGAACACCAGCGTCGAAATCCCCAGCACCCCGCCGGACCCCATCGGAAATGTGTACGTTCTGTGTGGCCAGAAACTGTAGAACGTCGCCGAGGCGGCCGCGGTCACCAGGACCATCCCGATGACCCGAAACACCATCTGATTCACCGGCCGCTTGGCCAGCCGGACCACAAAGTAGCAAATCGCCGACGCCAGGACCACGTAAATCCCAGGCCCGATGTAGTAGAACAGGTAGAACGCCAGAAATGCCCCGATCGACCCGCACCAGTTCGCCGGCGGCTCGTTCACCGGCACCACGTACGGACTCGGCGGGTCGGCGATATCGAAGCTCATGCAACTGAACAGCAGCACCAGGCACAGCCCGATCCCCAGGCACAACGCCGCGGCCTTCGCCCCGGGCCCGAATATCACTTCCCTTGCCTTGCTGCCACGCGATCCTTTGTTTCTCTTCACCGCATCGACTCCATGCTCTGCGGGCCGCCCCCCACAGCATCCTGCCGGCGGCGACCTCGTCCTATAATTCCTGCATTGTAAGTGTCGGCACCGCCTCCGTCGAGTGCCAACTGGCTATATATCGGCACTCCCAGGGCCTTTTCTGCATTCTTACAACGCATTTATGCGACGTGCGACAAGGGCGCCGCTCGTCGCTGGTCGCTCGTGGCTCGGCCCGGCCGTGAACCTCCCGCGCCTTTGCGAAACCATGCCCGAGGCGGCGACGAAGATCCTGTCGGAAGAAACAGCCCGTTGAAAAAGGACGGTTGTCTCGGCGGTATTTATGTAGGGATGCGACATCCTGATTGATGGGACGGGGACGGACGTGTCATGGAGGATGTCCCCTGTCGACGAGCGAACGCCGGCCGAACCCGTGGACCAACACGGCCGAGATCGTCAGATCGCGTGGCATCCTTGTTGCCAGCGGCTCAACCCCGTTCCGGCCAAGCACCGCTTTGGCGGGCTCGTGGAAGAACGGCGCCGGTCATTCTGAAACCACGGGAGATTCTACGCGGACTCGATCGCCACCGTGATCTCCTTGTCCACCTGCGGCCAGGACTTGGTCTCGGACCAGCCCCAGGCGCGGGCGGTGGAGGCCTTGAGCCCTCGGGCCAGGCCGACCGCCGGGTTGCCCGTCTCGCGGAGCCCGGCCAGGAAACCAGCCAGGAGGTAGTCCCCGCAGCCGACGGTGGACAGAGCCGGACGCCGCGCGGTCGCGCAGCCGGTCCACACGCCGGTCTTCGTCACCAGGATGGCCCCCTTCTCGCCGCGGCTGACTCTCACCATCTGGGCCCTGTCGAGCAACCCCTGGGCCGCCTCGACCAGCGC
>JAAYVJ010000320.1 GCA_012517265.1 Planctomycetota bacterium
CTGGTCGAACGGTTTGTCAACCGCATCAAACATTTTCGTCGAGTCGCCACGCGCTATGACAAGACCAGCCGCAATTTCCTGGCATTTGTCCAGCTTGCGGCACTCCTTTGTTGGGTACCATGAATGTCAACACGACCTAATAAGTCGTTGGCATCCACGATATCCACGGTGTCCACGTGGGCATTGGATATGTGCAGGTTGAGCGTAGCGATATCCCGTCTTGTCTTGCCTCTACCGGGCGAATTGTTGACGTCCACCGTGTGGAGACCCTCCGCAAACCACGGCGCAAGCATTCGAAGGTCGTCTCGGTAAATGCGTGACGCGAGAGCTTCTGTCTCTGTGAATCGCATGTCGCCGATCGGATAGCTGTTGAGCCGGTGACGGAAAATGGGCCGAGCGTCCACTGGCTTACTGAACATCCCTCCCAAGGAGGCGTGGATTTGATTGGCGACACAGAACTTCTGATCGTTGCTATCGACCGTCATTGTAACGGGATGCATGGGGAAGTTGAGGTTGATCGCGTGGGGTTCCGCCCATACGACCGCAATCCGGTAGAACGAGGCCGCGACCCAATAGCGAGCGAAGAGCACCACGTGGCTCCTGAGGATCGGCGCGTTCAACTCTATGATCGCATCGAATTGCACAACCTTGGTCGCAGTCGCCTGGGTGCTCCCTTCAGGGTTGGCGTTGCCCGCCATGCACAAGGCGACCGCCGCGGCAAACAGGATGGATCGCAGTATCAGTCGAATTTCTGATCGGAAGCCCATACGGTGCCTCTGTTATTCACAAGGGTAGGTAACTACAACATCCTCAGAGAGGATCTCCTGTACGAGCAAGGCTGGTGTAAGGAGGAAGCCTACGTTTTCCTTCATCTCCAGCGACGGCGCAAAAGCCGTCGTGGCAGCCTTCAGTATCTGGCGTCGGACAGGTTGTTTCGCCGGGGCGGTCAAGACCGCGAAGCTGTTCAGATCGTTTGAATTCCGGTTGGCTGCGCCCCCTGAGGTATGAAGGAAACACATGGCCATCATCAGCACGATCAAGACACTCAGCGGTAGTCTACGGGATTTCGTTGTTGTCATAGCAGATTCCTTGCCTCCATACACGTGGATATCCGACACGACCTCACTGGCGCGTGACGACAGGAGGCCCTCCGGCAAGCGAAGGGCCCCTTGATCTGCGTGAGATCCATGCAAGAGCATTCACAAGTCCTCTCAGTTCGGCGAGAAACTGAAGCTGACGCTGCCCCACGCATAAGAGCCGGCGTAGCTGCTGCTGCTCCCTGAACCTTGCTGCTGGCCGTTCCAACTGGCCATTGCTTCCGCCTCGGCGCCGGCACCGCTTGACGCACTGCCGGCAACCCACGTGGTTCCCTCCGCGACAGAAACGTCGGAGTCACCACCATCGGCCCACCATGTCACGTAGATCTCGAAGTACCCGGGGGCATCGTCCTGGAAGTACCCATCTCCATTCGGCGCACAGTCCCAGTCTCCATTCGGGTATCCGTCGGCTCCGACAGCGGCGCCGATAGAACCCCAGCCGTCGCCAGTGCCGCCTGGGGACGCACACCCACCCCCAGTACTGGCAGCCCAACCGCCGCTACTGGCGCAAAACGCCGATTTCTCACCGAAGGTCATGCCAGTTCCATAGGCACTCGCCACGCCATCGCCCGAACCTGACCAATCGACCGTGCCCCCGGGAGGCACTTCGTTGGGGTCGTTGGGGTCAGGTTCCCACTTGTATCCCTCCGTCCATGTGCTATACGCGCCGACGTTCATGCTGGCGTTCCTGTACAGGGATCCCCCTCCGGAGAAGATCTCGGCCCCAGCCGAGGCAGAGCTATAGGCATGAGTCCAGCCGCTGCCATACTCCGCATCATAGGAATAGGAGTAGTAACACCCGTCCCCTGAAATGTAGTCGGAATCGCCCTCTGTCGCGTAGCTGTCCTCATAGTAGACGTAGGAGCCATCTGCTCTTGCCGTCCCGGGGCACATGCTTGTCAGGCCAATCAGTACAACAAGGTCCCAAAACAACAAGCTGTTTGATTTTGTTCTTGGTGTCATCCGGATTACCTCCCTATGTCCAAGCCCTTCCTAGTACGACAGCGCGACTTATTCATGACTCATCCGGCATGCAAGACTTGAGTTTGCGGATATCGATGCCCAGCGTTTTGAGTCTTCGCAGGGTAGTCTTCCAGTGGGACAGACGTGCCTGTCGATTTCTCTGCTGATAATACAGGATACGCTCGACCACCTGTTCGTACACGACGGTCCGGGCACCGGGCGGATACGCCTGAGCTTGCACCCAGGCCGACGCCGCCAGGCGGACTTGTTCGACCGTCAGATACAGGCTCTGCGGCGTGTTTTTTCTCTCGGAGACGCTGATGCACGCGGGCACAGAACAACTGGCTGACCTGGGTCAGGTACAGGTGTCGGTGAATCCCGCGCCAACTCCGCATCTCAAAATGGTCCATCCCCAACTCGTTCTTGGCGATCTCGAAACACCGTTCAATCGGCCAGCGGCTGAACGCCACCCACAGCAGCCAGTCGAGCGTGACCGTTGGCCCGTCGATCACCAGGTTGGACAGGAAGTACTTGATCTCCGTGGGATCGAGCACGTTGCGGGCGACGATCAGGGTGTGGGCCGAACCCGGCAGACCGTCGCCGCCGTGACGCCGGTAGAACGTCGTGTGCTTGACCTCCCAGACCATCGGCCCTTTCTCCCCGTCTTTGATCCGGAACTTCTGCCATTTCTGCTTCCGAAAGACCGGCGAGTACCGGACCAGATTCCGCACTTCACAGGCCGGCAGGGCCTTCCGCGACAAGCGGGGATAGCGGCGTTTGCGGCCGCCGTGATGCTTCTGCTGCGGGCCGGGGTGCCGCAGGACCCGCGGCGGCCGGAGCCAGCCAGTGAAATCGCACGGGACCTCGCCCACGAAGTTCTGGCCCAAGGCGCTCAAGCCGTCCAGGAACTCCCGACCGCGACCATACAGTTCATCGAACGTCCAGGCACGCACTCGAATCCCATTGCCGATCGAATGAGCGATCTGCGCCAAGGCGATCTGGGGTTTGGTCCGGAAGACCACCTCCGCCGGGATCCCGACCTCTTGACGCCGCACCGGGTCGTCCGCCCACCCCGGCGGGAGGTACAGGTCACTGTCCAGAAGACACTGAAAATCACCCGCCACATACCCCAGGTGGACGGCCACCACACAGTTGTCCGTCTTGCCGGTGTTCCCACACCATTGACGCTGGACGCCGGCCGTGTGCTTGCCCTTCTTGGGGTTGCCGCTCTCGTCGATGACCCCGAGGGCCTGGGGATGGGCGTGGTCTCGCGCCACGATCCACTGGACCCGGTCCCGCAGATGCGGCTCGTCCCAGGACAGGTAGGAGAAGAACCCTTGCAGCGTCCGCGGCGCGACCTTTGCCGACAACGCGATCGGCTCGATGCTCTTGCGCGGCAGATTCGACAACTGCCCTTGCACATACGTACGCAGATGCGCCCGGGGCTCGCTCCGCCCGAAACAATCGTCAAATTCGCTCAGAAACCTTCGCAATTGCCGACCCATTCCCTTGATCGTTTGAACGTCCATGTCGGTCCTCCTTATAAACTCATGGTCTACAAGGAGTTATCGACCTCCAGCCCTCGCTCTCTTGAGCCTATCTCGCGCTGTCGTACTA
>JAAYVJ010000321.1 GCA_012517265.1 Planctomycetota bacterium
CTACAGTCTCCACGGCGACCGCATGGTCCTCGACAGCATCTTGGTCGCCACGGGATCGTTGTCGACGAATCGCTCCCTGGCCGGGTCCCACTTGAGCTTGAGGCCCGTCCGCATCGCGATGTCGCCCAGCAGGCAGGCCGAGCATGAACGATGCGCGACCTCGACCGGCGCGATCGTCTCGGCGCGAGACTTCACGCACTCATAGAAGTTGCCCTTGTGGTAGTTGCTCACGTACAGCTTCGTCTCGCCGGGACCGATCGTCTCCTGGAGCAGGCTCTTGGGCTCGGCGTCGATCGCGCCGCGCGTGACGAAGATCCAGCCCTTGTCGCCCTCGAACCGCACGCCGTTCTTGTGGACCTTCTCGTCCGCCGCGATCATCTTCACGCCGTTGGCGTAGGTATATTCGATGTGGAAGTCCCCGTGCACGTCCCAGAGCCCGTCCTTCGGGAATTCCGCCCGCCCCTCGACTTCGATCGGGCCTGTGAACTCGGTCCCCATGCCCCAGTGGGCGATGTCCAGATGATGGCTGCCCCAGCCGGTGATCATGCCGGCGCCGTAGTCGGAGATGCGAAGCCAGCCCGGCCGGGCGGTGATGCTGTTCTGCGGGTGCACCCGCTCCTCGGTGTAAGGAGCCCACGGGGCCGGTCCCAGCCACATGTCGTAGTCGAGGTTCTCCGGCACCGGCATTTCCGGCTGCGGGCCGCAGCCCGGGTCCGTGCCGAAACCGACCTTGATCGTGTGGAGCTTGCCGATCCGGCCGTTGCGAACCAGCTCGCAGGCCTGGCGGAACCGCTTGTCGGACCGCTGCTGACTGCCGATCTGAAAGACCCGCCCATACCGGCGCACCACGTCACTGACCTGGCGTCCTTCCGTGATGGTCAGCGAGAGGGGTTTCTGCAGGAAGATGTCCTTGCCCGCTTTGGCGGCTTCGATCGCCGGAATCATGTGCCAATGGTCCGGCGTGGAGATCTGCACCGCGTCAATGTCGGCGCGGGCCAGCAGTTCGCGGAAGTCGCCGTATCCGGCGCAGCCCTTGGACAGTTCGCCCGGACGGCGCTCGGCGTAGTAGGAATCGATCCTCTTTTGAGCGAGTTGGACGCGTTTTGAATCCACATCGCAGACGGCGACGACCTGCACGTCCTTGATGCCCAGGGCCTCCGTCAGGTCGCCGGTGCCCATGCGGCCGACACCGATGCAGCCGACCACAATCCGCTCGCTGGGCGCCTCGGCGCCGAAAACCGACGCAGGGACAATCCCGGGGAAAGCCGCAGCCGCCCCCAAGATCGCCGAACTTCGAAGGAAATCTCGACGGGACAAGGAGTTACGTTGATTGGACATGCCCCCGGTGCGTTCTCGTCTGGCGCTGATCATAATGCACTCCCCACTAATAATTTCACGGCCATCGATCAGTCTGTGAGATTATCGCGCCGTGGGCCCGGTGTCAACGCGGAGGAACATTTCCCCGGAGGACGGATTATGGTAAGATGGCGACCTGTGCACCGAGCAGAATTCGATGCAGTTTCCAAGGCTTTTGTAGGAGCAGGTGCTATGGGACAGATTCGCGGTAGAAGAGAGTTCCTGCAGGTCGCGGCCGCCGGGGCAGCAGCCTGTTGCGGGCTGGCCACAGGGTGCGCGTCGGCGCAACCGGCGAAGACGGACAAGCCCAGATTCGAGCTGGGCCTGGCGTCGTATACACTCCGCAAGTTCGATCTGGCCAAGACCATCGAACTGACGAAACGGGTCGGCCTCAAGCATATCGCGTTGAAAGACGTGCACCTGGCGATGAACAGCACGCCGGAGCAGATCCAGGCGGCCGCCGCCAAGGTGCGGGACGCGGGTCTGGACCTCTACGGCTGCGGCGTCGTCTACATGGCCGATGAGGCCGCGGTGAACCGGGCCTTCGAGTACGCCAAGGCCGGAGGCATGAAGGTCATCATCGGCGTGCCGCAGAAACCCGAGCTGTTGCCTCTGCTCGACAAGAAGGTCAAGGAGTACGACATCAAGGTCGCGATTCACAATCACGGACCGGGCGACAAGCTCTTTCCGCTGCCGTCGGACGTGTACGCGAAGGTCAAGGACCTCGACCCGCGAATCGGCCTGTGCAACGACATCGGCCACACGCTCCGAGCCGGCGGGGACCTGATCGCTTCGATCCTCGATTTCGGCGATCGGCTTCATGACATTCACTTCAAAGACGTGTCCGCCGCCAATCCCAAGGGCGGAGCGGTCGAGATGGGCCGAGGGGTGATCGACATCCCGGCCGTGATGCGGGCTCTCGTCAAGATCGGCTACGCCGGGATCGCGTCGTTCGAATACGAGAAAGACGCCGATGATCCCGTGCCGGGCTTGGCCGAGTCGGTCGGGTACGCCAGAGGCGTCATGGCGACAATCTAAGAAAATTCGAATATCGAAATTCGAAATCCGAAACAAGCACGAAGGTTCAAAAACCAAATGACCGAAACGGAGCGTCCGATGGGCGACTGCGTTTCGGTCATTTGAATTTTGTGCTTTGAATTTGTTTCGAATTTCGGATTTCGAATTTCGTGCTTCAAATCCGTTTTACTTGCATCATCGCAGTTTCACGAGCCGGCCTTCTTTCGCGGATCGATAGATCGCCAGGATCACTTCGACCGCCTTGCGAGCCTCCGGCCCGCTGATCCAGAAGTCCTTGCCGGTCTGGAGCGACTCGATGAACGCCTTGAAATTGCGGGTGTGGTTCTCGTGCGTGATGGCCGCCGGGTCGGCGACGCCGCCGCCGCCCTGGATCGCGGTGAATCGCTTGCGAATCTCCGCGTCCTGCGGCCGCTCATCGGCGAACTGCCAGACCGTGATGCTGTTCTCCACGTTGATGATGGTCCCCTTGGTCCCGGTGATCTCGAACCGGCGGAACTGGCCGGGGTAGGAGGCGGTCGTACCGTAGATCATGCCCAGGGCGCCGTTGGTGTACCGCACGACGGCCGTCGCGACATCCTCGGTCTCGATCTTGTGGCCCAGCGTGGCCGTGAAGGCCTGCACCGACTCGATGGGCGGCATCAGGTCGCAGAGCATGTCGATCATGTGAATCGACTGATTCATGAGGGCCCCGCCGCCGTCGAGCTTCCAGGTGCCTCGCCAGGAGCCTTCGTAATACGCGTCGGTCCGCCACCAGGGAACATAGACGCTGGCGCAGGTGATCGTCCCGAGCCGGCCGGAGCGGATGGCCTCGCGAAGCGGGACCATCATGTCGTTGAACCGGTATGGGAAGATGCCGCCGAGGCGCGTGCCGGCCTTGGCGTGGGCTTCGACCATCGCGTCGATCCGGTCCAGCGTGATCTCGATCGGTTTCTCGCAAATGACGTGCTTGCCCGCCTTGGCGGCCGCGACGGTGGGCTCCATGTGCAGGCCGCTGGGCGTCGCAATCGTCACGATGTCGATATCGTCGCTCTTGAGCATCTCTTCATAGCTGGCGCAGGCCCGGCCGCCGTACTTGCCGGCCAGGGCCTCCGCGCGAGGCAGGTTCGTGTCGCAGCAGGCGACGAACTTGGCGTTGGGGATGTCGCGAATCGCACGACAGTGGAAATCGGCGATCAGTCCGGCGCCGACGATTCCGAAGTTCCAGGTCTTCATAGAGTCAACTCCTCAGTGCTCGGTGGCTCGCAGTGTGCCCGTAAGGGCATATCTTCGAGACGTGCGGAAGACAACGCCTTACGGCGTCACCACAAACGGTCAGTTCAATTTCAGGCCCACTTCCTTCGCCAGGCTTCTGACGGCTGCGATGGCCTTGGCGAACAGTTCCGGCCCGGTGTCGCCGCCGAACTGCCCTCCGGCCCTCAGGTGAGGCTCCATCGTCAGGCAGCCGTCGTACTTCATCGCGGCCAGCTCGGCCAGAAGCTGCTTGATCTGGCCGTCGCCTTCGCCCGGCAGGCTGCCGACGTCCTTGGCGCCGAGCTTCCAGTCCTTGATGTGGATGTGCACGACGTACGGCTTCATCAGAGGCCAGGCGACCTCGACGTTGTTGGTGATCCGTTCGCCCCACACGAAGTTGGCGGGGTCGTAGGCCAGCCGCAGCTTGGGCGAATCGATCGTCTTGACCAGATCCACGCAGTTGGCCGCGGTGTGCCCGTAGATGTGGGCTTCGTTCTCGTGGACCATGACGACGTCGGTGCCCTGGACCACCTCGACCTTGGCGACCATACGGTCCATGACCTGGTTGCGATAGTCGTCGATGTTCTTGCCCTCCGGGGCGTAGTAGCTGAACATGCGGATGAACGGCGTCTCGAAGAACTGGGCCAGCTCGACCGCGTGCTTGAACTTGTCCAGGTGCGGCTTGAAATGCTGATCCAGTCTGACCTTGCCGATGGGCGAGCCGATCGCGCTGACCTTCAACCCGTGGTCCTTGATCAGCTTCTTCGCCTGCTTGAGTTCGTCGGCGTTGAGGTCCATGATGTTCTTCTTGTCGATGAATCGCGGCTCGATGTAGCCGACCTTCTCCTTCGCGAGAAACTCGACCTGACCGCGAAAACTCTCCGTCACTTCGTCCGCAAAGGCGCTCAGTTTTGCCATGTCAATCACTCCCAGATCCATAAAGCGTTCGCACGTAACGTGTAGGGTGGGCTCTTGGCCCACGCGTCACACACACGTTGAATCGAAACAACGCGTGGGCCAAGAGCCCACCCTACGGACTTCCGTCCATTCTGTCTATATCGCAAAGCCGGCGGCCTTTTCAGGCAGTCGCCGCTTGATCTCATCGATCCGGTACCCGAAGCCCGGCCCGCGCAACGTCGAGAGATCCACCCGACCCTCGCGCCGGCGGTAGAGCCCCGGATGCACGGCCTCCTCGGGCGCCGAGGCCGCGGGGTAGAACTGCATCGCGTTGGTTTCCACGCCCATGATCGTCCCGGCGTGCGCGGCCAGGAGCACGTGCGGGATCTGGGCCAGCATGGGGTTCGTCAGATCCTGGACCATGAGCGTCATGCCGTGGGCCTTCGCCCAACACAGGCTCAGCAAGGCCCCCGTCTGGGTCTTGCAGGTCTTGAGAGCCACCCCGGTCCAGCCGAGCCGGCGCCCCAGGCGGATCAGCCTCCAATCGTGCGCGCTCTCGTCCATGAACAGCGGCTTGCGGGCCGAGACGCTATGCACGTCGATCTGGTTGGCCTCCAGATCGTACGGGAACGGCTGCTCCACGTACAGGATCATCTGGTAGATGCGCGGGCAGTCCCTCATCAGGCGGTCCAGGATCTCGTTGACGTACGCCGGATCGGTCACCGTGCAGTTGAAATCCGCGGTCAGCCACAGGACGTCCCACTCCAGCGCGATCCGTCCCACCTGCACGAGCCGGTCATAGTCCCACTCCGCGTCGTTGCCGCGCAGCTTCACCTTCAGGCAGGTCAACCCGTCCCGCTCGATCCAGTCGGCCAACAGGACCGGATATCCGTCCCTGGGCTCCTCGCCCGTCAGTTCCGAGGCGTCGAGCAAGTCCTTGCCGCCCACGAGGTGCCAGGCGGGCAGCGACGACGACGGCGATTGAAGATAGTCCGCGGGATACCTGCCTGCGAAAGAAACCGCGGCCCCCGGCGCCGGTTCGAGGAAATGGGCCAGATCGACGCTCATGTGCTCGGGACCATACGTCCAGTAGACGGGCAACCCCACAAGCCGGCCGTAAGCGTCGTGCAGAGCGATATCGAAAGCGGAAGAACAGACCAGGGCCGCCAGCCAGGGCATCGGCTCGGCGCCGTCGCCTCGCCGAGCGTTGGCGCCGCTCAGCAGGTTCGGCAGGATGGACTCAATGAAGCGGTGTCCCAGTTCGATCGGGTGCCCCTCGTCGGCCACGGCGATCCAGGCCTCGGCCAGCTTCCGACAGAAGTCCTGCATCGCGTCGCAACGATCCTGATAGCTCAGGGCGCTGGGCCAGGTCCATTGCACGCTCAGAGGGGTCTCGCCCCAACCTTGGGCGCGTTTGCCCTGCCCGTCCGTCACGGTCATCGCCACTCGGGCGCAGATCACCGAGGTCAGCGTCTCCGGGCCGAACTTCAGCGGCACCCGCGTCTGGACGGGTAGGAAGAACAGATCGACGGCGACCGGGCGAATCCTCGTTTTCATGACCCCTCATTCCTGTCCGAACGAGTCCCCGACGAGAGAGCGGGACCGACACCGGTAGGTTTACGGCCTGGCCCCCTCCTTGTCAACCGTGGGCCCCGACAAAAGCGGGATTGGGGGTTGCTTTGTGGGGTCGAACGCCTATAATCGCCGATGGTTTTTGACCTGGAGGTAACACGGCTCGGGCGCAAGAGCCCCGTGAGAAACATCACAAAAAACAACGGCGTTCACAGCAGAAGCACTAGTGAAAGGAGCACGTATGAGACTCGACCGGAAGTTGAGAATGGGTTTGATCGGCGGAGGTCCCGGCGCGTTCATCGGCGAGGTCCATCGCAAGGCCTCCCGGCTGGACGGGGAGATCGAGCTTGTGGCCGGCGCGTTCGATATCGATCCCGTGAAGTCCAAGGAGATGGGCAAGAACCTGGCCCTGAATCCCAAGCGGGTCTACAGCGACTACAAGGAGATGATCAAGGCCGAGTCGGCGCTGCCCGTGGGCGACCGCGTGGACTTCGTGGCCGTCACGACGCCGAACAACTGGCACTTCCCGATCGCCCGCGACTTCCTCCTGGCGGGTTTCCACGTCATGTGCGAGAAGCCCATGACCCTGACTTCCGACGAGGGCAAGGAACTCCAGAAGATCGTGAAAGAAAAGAAGCTGGTCTTCGGCCTGATGCACAACTACACCGGCTATCCGATGGCCAAGCTCGCACGGGACATGGTCAAGAAAGGTGACCTCGGCAAGATCCGCAAGATCGTCGTCCAGTATCCGCAGGGTTGGCTGGCCACTGCGCTGGAGAAGACCGGCCAGATGCAGGCGAGCTGGCGGACCGATCCCAAACAGAGCGGCGCCGGCGGCTGCGTCGGCGACATCGGCACGCACGCCGCGAACCTCGCCGAGTACATCTCGGGCCTCAAGATCACCCACATCTGCGCCGAGCTGACCTCGTTCGTGCCCGGCCGGCCCCTCGACGACGACTGCAACTGCCTCCTGAAGTTCGACAACGGCGCCAAGGGCGTTCTGCACGCCACGCAGATCGGCATCGGCGAAGAGAACAACCTGGCGATCTGGGTCCACGGCGAGAAGGCCAGTCTCGAATGGCACCAGGAGCACCCGAACTACCTGTACGTGCGTGAGATCGACAAGCCCGAGCAGGTCTGGAAGAGAGGCAACGGCTACGTCGGCGCCTACAGCGCCGCCGCCGGACGCGGCACCCGCATCCCCTCGGGCCATCCCGAAGCCTTCATCGAGGCCTTCGCGAACAACTATATGAATTTCGCGGAAACGGTAAAGTGCGCCATCGCCGGTGAGACGCCTAGCGAACTGGCCCTGGACTTCCCGAGCGTGGAAGCCGGCGTTCGAGGACTGCTGTTCATTGAGACGGTCGTCGCCAGTTCCAAGAGCGACAAGAAGTGGACGCCCATGAAGCAGTAGACACCCGGTTGACGCCGGTTGGAAAGTCTTGCGGCTCGGCGCACGTCCATCGCGTGCGCCGAGCCGTCTTGTCCGAGGGGGGAAACACGCCACAACTTGTGTAGAGGTTTGTGGAGGAGCGGATCAGCACCAATCCAGTGACAGGAGCACTTCCCATGAGCAACCATCCCAACGCGCAGGTCTCACGCCGCGGCTTCATCGCCAGCGCCACCGCCGCAGCGGCGTTCGCGACCACCGTCGGATCCACCGCCGTTTCGGCCGCCGAGTCGTCGAAGAAGTTCAAGCTCAAGTACGCGCCGAGCCTCGGCTCCTTCGGGGCCCACGCCGGCAACGACCCGATCGACCAGATCAAGTTCATGGCCGACGAGGGCTTCTCCGCCATGTTCGACAACAGCCTGCCGGGCAGGCCGCCGGAACTCCAGGAGAAGATCGCCAAGGAAATGGACCGGCTCGGCATGACCCTGGGACCGTTCGTCACGTACGCCGAATTCGGCAAACCCACGTTCGTCACGCAGGACAAGGAGTTCCAGGATCAGATCGTCAACACCATGAAAGGGGCCGTCGAGGTCGCCAAGCGAACCAACGCCAAGTGGGCGTTGATCGCTCCCGGCTGCATCAGCCAGAAGATGGAAATCGACTACCAGACGGCCAACCTGATCGACAACGTGCGCCGTTGCGTGGAGATCGCCGAGCCTGCCGGCCTCGTGATCGTCCTGGAGCCGCTGAACTGGTGGGCGAATCACCCGGGCCTCTTCCTCCAGAAGATCCCGCAGGCCTACCTGGTCTGCCGCGCGGTCAACAGTCCGTGCTGCAAGATCGTCAACGACCTGTACCATCAGCAGATCACCGAAGGCAACCTGATCCCGAACATCGACAAGGCCTGGAGCGAAATCGGCGCCTTCCACCTCGGCGACAACCCCGGCCGCAACGAGCCCGGTACCGGCGAGATCAACTACAAGAACATCTTCCGGCACATCTACAAGAAGGGCTACCAGGGCGTGCTGTGCATGGAGCACGGCAAGAGCAAGGGCGGCAAGGAAGGCGAACGGGCGGTGATCGACGCCTATCGCGCCTGCGACAGCTTCGAGGCGTGACGGCGATTTCAGAGCCGTGGCATCTCGTCCCGAGAAGAATGAAAGAAGTCGCGTCCCTTGGGGACGCGACTTCTTTTGTTTCCTACTGCGATGCTCTCGCCGAGACGAAGGAGACTCAATCGAGCTGTGCGATCTCCGTGTACTCGATGAACGCACGGGCCGAGGCCTCGTGCGGCTGGATGGTGCCGACCAGACCCACCTTGCGGCCGACCAGCTTCTCACTCTCGGCGATCGCGGCCGCTCCTGTGGGCGTCACATAGGCGATCGTCTTGCCCGAATCGTCGATCAGGCGATATCGCTTGATCGGCCCGCCGTCATAAACGCTCGACCTCTCCAGCTTGCCCATCGCGGCGAATTTGCCGTAGTCGGGGATCTGCGCCAGATTCGCGACGCGGGCCTCATCGATCTTCTCGAGTGTCTTCGATCGCTCTTTCTTCTGCAACTCCAATTCCTGAGCAGACTTGTCGGCCAGTTCGAACCGCTCGATGCTCTTGAGCGTGTACTCGGCGTAGCGAGCCGCACGTCCGGCATCCTTCTTCGCAGCCAGCTCCGTCAGCTTGGCCTTGACGGCCGCGTAGTCCCGCTCGCCAATCGGCTTGGCCTGAATCGCCTTAATCTGCTCGGCCAACGCATAGTAGAGTTCCAGATCCGTCTTGGGAACGCTGTTGGCGTCCCCCACCGGAGACTTCTCACCGGGCTTGACCGCCGCGACAAGGTTCGGATCGACCTTGACGGCCGTCGTCCGGTCCGTCGGCTGGAGGAACTGTGTGCTCACCCAAAGATAGGCGCCCTGCGGCGGCGCGATCTTGTAGTAATCGTTCAACTCTTCCCCGAGCAGCTTGACGGTCTGGCCCCGGTTGAGCACGACCTGCTTGCTCGTCGAATGCATCGGCGGAACAAAGTCCGATCCCGCGTAGACGCCGACGTTGTCCCCGGTGATCTTGCCCTCCGTCGGGTTGTCCAGGTTGATGCTCACGTACTGCATCGAGACCCAGGAGAAGCACCCCACCGGGGGGACGATGCAGGACCAGGTGCCCTGCGTGCCGATGACCTGAACGCGGTCGCCCGCGTAGAGCTTGCCGCACTGATAGAAATTCGTGCCGGGGCCGGAACGGATGAACACATCGTTGCCGGTGGCTTCCGCCACGTAGGGCTCCGAAGCCGGTTTGGCCACGGCGGGCTGAGCGCCTGCGACGGCCGGTTGCACGGTCGTCGCAGCGGGCTGGGCGGCTGCCCCCGGCTGCCCCTGTTGGGCCCAACCGGGAACGGCCAACAATGCGACCGCGACTGCCGGCAGAACGAGCCTTCCAGCGAAAGACAACCTTGTCCCGGCCGAACGTACAGGAAGATTCACGCGAGCCTGCATCCTTGTTACCTCCCTAAAACATATCCATAGATGCCTTGGAATGCCCGCTAGGTAGGGCGATCCTTCGAGTGCACAGGCTACGATTCCGGCGGGAATCTGTCAAGGATCAAGTGCGCTCGCAGGTCAGATAATCCTCAAAATATCACCCTAGGCGCCCAATCTCGCAAGTTCCTCACGACACATTTTCAACTGGCCCGGGTCGGAGAGGCGTCCCACGGCCTTGCTGAGGTGTTCGATGGCCCGCGGCGGATTGTCCAGGTACCGGGCATAGAGAATACCCAGCATCAGTTCCACCTGCTCGGCATGCTGGCTGTCGCCGTAGACGGCCAGGAACTGCTCATACGCGCGGGCCGCCTCGGCCGGACGGCGGTCCCCGGCCAACTGATTGGCGATGTCCAGCAACAACTGGCGAGGCAGGACCTGCTCAGGCCCCATTCGCACCAGTTCGGAGTACAGATCCGCGGCCGCCGCGATGTTCCGCTGCGAGACGTAGTCGCTGATCTGATGGCGGATCCGATCGACCGTCGCCCGCCTCTCCCGCTCGGCGGGCGAGACGACCTCCCTGGCGTCCACGCGTTTGCGGCCCGTTGGCCCGGTGAAAGGATCGTACCCCCCTGCCACGGCGTCCCGATACTCTCGCCGGCGATTCCACCGCCTGAGCATCGCCCAGAGATCGAGTTGACTGGCGCTGAGCAGCCGGGTGGCCAGAAGCCCCAACGTGATGAGAATGCCGTACGCATAGCCCGCCAGGTGCGCGTCGTAGGCCACGCTGTCGGGCAGGCGAGCGATCACGTTGTCAATAATGATCATCTTGAAGCCGATGAAGTACAGGGCGGGGACTTCTACCGTTCCAATGAAGAAGAACCAGTACAGAACGGTGATCAGGGTCTGAGGGTACAAGACCAGGTACGCCCCTGTGACGGCCGCAACCGCCCCGCTGGCGCCCAGCGTCGGGCTCAGGGCATTGAGGTTCACCAGCGTATGGCCCACGCCGCTGGCGATTGCGCCCGCGAGGTAGAATACAGTGTATCCCAGATTCCCCATCTTATCGTTGATGCTGTTCCCGAACAAATGCAGGAAGAACATGTTGCCGATGATGTGGCCCCAGCCGCCGTGGAGAAAGGCATAGGTCAGGAACTGATGAGGCTGCAACGCAGTGGGCAGAAGCATCCAGTGAAACGCCCAGGTGCGAATTGGCAGGATCGTCAGCTTGTCCCCGATCAGGTAGCGGTAAGGTCCGCCGTAGGAGAGGAGGAAGATGAGGACGTTGACCGCGATCAGGGCATAGTTGGCATAGGGTGTCCGCCGAGGCCAGATATTCGTCCGGATAGGTAAGAACATGCGTCAACGGTTTCCAATAGGTCGGTTGCGTGTCGTTTCAACGCGACCCATTGTAGCAGTCGAGCCCCCGCCGGACAACATGGAAAAAGGACGGCCTCGGCCAGGCCGTCCCTACTCATGGGAATGAGTCGTATAGGAGGACAGAAGATACCCAAGTCCCCGAGTCAAGCAAGTCGCGTGCGGCTTCGTTTTTTTCCAGCGGAATGCATCGCCCGCCGGCCGATCCGCGCGATCGCTGCCTCATGATCCCCTCAATCAAAGTATGAACCGCAACCGGCGCCAAGCCAAACGCCTCAGGAAGAAATCCCTTTCTTTTGAGCAGATTTCCTGGTATGGAGTAGGGCATGACTACGGAGAACAGAAGACAACGCGTCGCAACGGTCCGCACACGACTTCGCAACCTGGGCCTCGACGGGCTGGTCCTCACCAAGCCGGAGAATGTCACGTACCTGACGGGCTTCGCCGGCGAGGATAGCTGGGCCATCGTCACGCGGACCTCGCTGTGCCTGCTCACCGACAGCCGGTACACGGAGCAGGCGGAAAAGGAATGCGTCGACACCAGGATCGTCCAGCGTCCGGGGGCCGAGCCCATCGCGCAGGCCGGCGGCAAGCTGCTCCGCACACTCAAGGCGACCAACGCCTTCGGCGTGGAGAAATCCATCTCGGTTGGGATGTACGAGGTCCTCAAGAAGAACGCGGGCATCCCGCTCAAACCCGTCGAGGGGATCGTCGAGGAACCACGCGAGATCAAGGACAAGGGCGAGGCAACCGCCATCCGCACCGCGGCGTCCATCGCGGCCAAGGCCTTCGGCGAGATCCTCCAGCAGATCGTCCCAGGCATCACAGAGAACGAACTGGCCGGAGCGCTCGATCTGGAGATGCGCAAGCTCGGCGCCAAGAACAGTTTTGAAACGATCGTCGCCTTCGGCGCCAACGGCTCGCGGCCCCATCATCACCCCACGCAGAGAAAACTCAAGGCCAGAGACGCCGTCCTGATCGACTTCGGAGCCCGATATCAGGGCTATTGCAGCGACATCACCCGCTCCTTCGCGTTCGGCGCGCCCACTTCGGACTACCGGGCGGCGTACATGGTCGTGCAGCAGGCTCAGGCCGCCGCGATCGCAGCGGCCAAGGCGGGCGTGGACCTCGTGGAGGTCGATGCCGCAGCCAGAGCGGTCATCCGCGAGAGCGGACTGCCGGTCTACGGCCACGGCACGGGCCACGGGATCGGCCTGGAGATCCACGAGAACCCCTTCCTCAAGGAAACCGCCAAGGGCAAATTGAAGGCCGGACAGATCCTCACCATCGAGCCCGGCATCTACATCCCCGGCCAGCTCGGCATCCGGCTCGAGGACGATATCCTCATCACCGAGACCGGCTGCAAGATCGTCACGAGCGAATGCCCGCACGTGCCGATTCTGCAGCGATGATCGGCCAGGCCCGTCCTATTCGTCCCATTCGTCCTATAGGTCCCATAGGACGAATACGACTCATGGGACCCATAGGACGCTTCCACTGCCGCAGCCTTAGCGCGGCAGGCCTTTGACTTGCACCGGTTTGCGGCCGTCGGGCTTGGGCACGAAGAAGTCGTCCCTCGTCAAATTGTACTTTCTGGCCATCAGCCGGCTGTAGGCCAGGTCGCCGAGGTCCCGATCGCCGTTGTTGGTTCCGAAGGAGAACTTCGCCCCGGCTTCCTTGGCCCTCTGAATGAACTTCTCGCTGGGCAGCTTGTACCGCGAGTTGATCTCGATGGCGACGCCGTTCTGCACCGCGGCCTGAATCACACGATCCATCCGTTCCTCGGTCCAGAGCGCGTCGTACTCGGCGGCGATCTCCGCCGGCAGGAACGTCGGATTCACGTAAATGTCGATGGGCTCCCTGGTCAGAATCCCGACGGCCCGCTCGACCAGCATGTCCATGAACGCCTGCTTGTCGCCCACCTCGACCTCGCTTGGAATCCACAGCCGCATCCGCCTGCCCTCGTCGTTCGTCCACGTCATCGAGTCCGTGAACACGTAGTCGAACCTGGCGATCGTCGAAGGCGAGAACATCGTCACCCACTCGCGGCCCTCGGCCTGCATCGCTCGGTATACGGGCTTGCCTTCGAGCTTCGCCAGAAACGGCTCCAGCGCCGCGTCGTTGGTGGTCGCAAAGCCCACGCCGCAGTTCTCGGCGATGCCGAACTTCATCCGCCGCTGCTCGGCCATCTGGATCGCCTCGTCGAGCGTCAGGCCGCCCTTCAAGTGAACGTGGTAGTCGGTCAGGATCGGCAGCGGCTTGACGCGGATGTTCCGGTAGTGGACCGTGCTGCCGGGATCGTGCCCCTGCAATGCGAATGTCCCATGGTCCAGGACCCGGCCCTGCATGCTCGACGGCGGATCGGCCGGCGACGGCTCGACCCACTCCAGCACGTCCTTGCCGTCGACGCTCACGTTCACGTGCTTGCCCCAGACGGTGACGTGCAGCGTGAACCACTGGCCGTCCTTGGCGAGTTGTTCTTCGATGTCCTTCATCCGATACAGGCTGGCGGTCTTGCGGGGATCGGCGCGATAGCTGTTGTTGACCTGGACCTCGAACCCCTTGTCGGGCCAGTTGTCCTTCTGCCATCGCGTATGGAAGTAGACCCCGCCGTTGGAGCCGGGCTCGGTCTTCACCTCGACCTTCAGCTCGAAATCACGGAAATCGGCCTTCTCCACCGGCCCGACGTAGAACAGGTGACACCGCGGTCCCTCGGCCACGATCGCGCCGTCCCGGATCGAGAAGGTGCCCGGACTCTCCTGGGCGGTCTTCCACCCGTCGAGGCTCTTGCCGTCGAACAGGCTGATCCACCCTCGTTCCAGGTCCTGGGCGCCCGCCGCCATCGCCAGACACGACACAAGCAACCCCACGCAACCGAGCAGCGTTCTTCTCCGCATCATGGCACGATCTCCTTCCATCTTGAACGAAACGAATCAGGCCGTCTGTCCGGCCGATGTCGGAGAATATCAAACCATACGCGACGCAAGAAGACAAGCCGCAGGTGCTCGGGTCTCAGCCTCGCATCCGTTTCATCACTCGCATGGCGATGCGGTCGGTCCGTGAGAAGCCGAGCGGCGAAATGTGCG
The DNA here is from genome assembly GCA_012517265.1 of Planctomycetota bacterium. Taxonomy (GTDB): domain Bacteria; phylum Planctomycetota; class Phycisphaerae; order Sedimentisphaerales; family Anaerobacaceae; genus PLanc-01. The sequence continues at coordinate 14,413 of JAAYVJ010000321.1, forward strand.
CATGAAAAAAGGAGACCAGGCGACGACAAATAATAACGTGTTGTAGGCCGGTCTCCTCGTTGCGGTGTGCCAGAAATGCACAATACCGCGGGTAGTGCGTTCGAGACCCACTGATCTCCGTCTGCACCCGCAACACTTATATCATACGCCATGCAGGCCGTCCGGTCAAGTGGATTTGCGCCCGACCGCGTCCAAATCGCTCAGATTCTCATCTTCTTTGGAGCCATCCCGGCGACGTCCGAAACGCCGGCCCGATAACGGCCGCGACTTCACACCTCGACCGCCGCCCCGTGCTCCACCGAAGGCGACTGCTGAATGCTGGGGTCCGCCAGCAGGCCTCTCATGCACGTGTCGTCCCCGAAGGTCTTGATCTGCACATGATCCAAGGCGATGCCCTGCATCAGATCCGTCATCGGCTCTCCGATAAACGCGACGCCGTCGGCGCCGAGGATTTTCGGCGCGATATAGACGCAGATCTCGTCGGCCAGCCCTTCGCGGAGGAAGGACGCCAGCACGTGCGGGCCGCCCTCGACGAGCACTTGTTGGATGCCCTGAGAGCTGAGGTGATCGAGCAGGAAGTGCAGATCCGTCGTCTCGCCGGGGCTGTCGCAAACGAGGACTTCCGCGCCCCTCTTGCGAATCCGCTCGACGTGTTTGGCGTTGGCTTCGGCCGCCGCCTTTCGCGTGCACACCAGGACGGGACTGGTCTTCGTCGTCCGCAGCAGCCGGGATTTCAACGGGATCCGCAGCGAGCCATCCAGGACAACGCGTATCGGTTTCTTCCCCTTGCTCGGTCGGGGCGTCAGCATGGGGTCGTCCGCGAGAACCGTATTGATTCCGACGACCACAGCCCCGCACCGGCGGCGCAGCCGGTGCGCGTCGGCCCGGCTCAGCTCGTTCGTGATCCACCGCTTTTCCGTCGATTGGTCCACGTAGGCGAGTTTGCCGTCGATGCTCTGGGCCCATTTGAGCACGACCCAGCACCTGCCGGTCGAGATGTACTTGAAGAACGGGGCGTTGAGCAGCCGGGCCTCCTGCTCGCACAGGCCCACTTCGACCTCGATCCCGGCCTGCCGCAACTGGTCCAGGCCCCGGCCGCTCGCGTGGGCAGAAGGGTCCCCCACCGCGACGACGACCTTCGCGATCTTCGCGTCGATGATCGCCTGCGTGCAGGGTCCGGTCTTGCCGAAGTGGCAGCACGGCTCGAGCGTGACGTACATCGTGGCGCCTTCCGGCCGAACGCCCAGCGTCGCGCAATCCGCGATCGCGTGAATCTCCGCATGCGGCCCGCCGAACTTCTTGTGATAGCCCTTGCCGATGACCTGTCCGGCCTTGACGATGACACACCCCACCGCCGGGTTCGGCTCCACCGACCCGAGCCCCTTCTCCGCCAGCTTCAGGGCCGACCGCATGAATCTCTCGTCCTGTGCGTTCACGTCACGTTTCCTTTCCTGCCAGCAATTCTTTGAACCGCTCTTCGTCGAGCACCTCGACCCCCAGGTCGCGGGCCTTCTGCAGCTTGCTCCCGGGGTCCTCGCCCGCTATTACAAAGTCGGTCTTCTTGCTCACGCTGCTTGAGGTCTTTCCGCCGGCTTCCCGGACCGCCTGCTCGGCCTGCTGGCGGGAGAACGTCTTGAGCGTGCCCGTGATGACAACCGTCTTGCCCTGGAGATTACCGGTCTGTTTCTTCGGTTCCGGCGGTTGCGGACGCACCCCGGCGGCCAACAGGTCATCGATCACGACTCGATGCCGGGACGTCCGGAAATACTGGTAAATGCTCTCGGCCATCACGGGCCCGACCTGGTCGATCGCCTGCAATTCCTCCTGCGTCGCGTTCATCACCGCGTCGAGCGAACCAAAGTGGTCGGCCAGGACGACCGCGGACTGCCCGCCCACGTGCCGGATGCCAAGGGCGGCGAGAAACCGCCACAAGGGTCGCGTCTTGCTCGCCTCGATCGCCTTCAGGACGTTCTGGGCGCTCTTCTCGCCCATCCGCTCCAGGGCCAGCAGATCCTCCCTGCGAATTCGATAGAGGTCGGCGAACGTCCTGACCAGTCCGGCTTCGATCAACTGCTCGATCAGCGCGACGCCCAGGTGCTCGATGTCCATCTGGTCCCGGCCGGCGAAGTAGCGGAGCCGCTCCTTCAACTGTCCATAACAGTCCGGGTTCGGACATCGGACGTATACATACGCCTCGTCCTTGACCACCTCGGTCCCGCAGTGGGGGCACCTCTTCGGCACCGCGAACGGCTCGGCCCCTTGCGGGCGGAGCTCCTTGCGGACCTCCACCACCTGCGGAATGATTTCGCCGGCCTTCTCGATCAGGACGGCGTCGCCCGGCCGAACGTCCAAACGCTGCATCTCGTCAAAATTGTGTAAACTGGCGCGTTTGACCGTCGTGCCGGCCAACCGCACAGGCTGCAAGTTCGCCACGGGGGTCAGCGCCCCGGTCTTGCCCACCTGCACCGCGATGGACTCCACCACCGTCTGAGCCCGCTCGGCGGGGAACTTGTACGCGATGCACCAGCGTGGGGCCCGCCCGGTGGCGCCCAGGATGTCCCGCTGATCGTACCGGTTGACCTTGATGACCATGCCGTCGATCTGGTAGTCCAGCGTCTCGCGGCGATCGGCCCAGCCCATGCAGATCTCGATCACCTCGCCGATGTCCCTGGCCCTTTGAACGTTCGGATTGACGGGCAGGCCGAAATGCCGCAGTCTCTGCAGCGTATGCCAGTGGTCCTGGGCCAGGGGCTGCGAGATCTCGCCGATCGCGTAGGCAAAGAACGACAGGTTCCGCGTCGCCGTGATGCGGGCGTCGAGCAGCTTGAGCGAGCCGGCGGCCGCATTGCGCGGATTGGCGAACGCCGGCTCCCCCGACTCGGCCCGGGCCTCGTTCAACGCCACGAACGACTTCGTGGGCATGTACACCTCGCCGCGAACCTCCAGGACGGTCGGCACCGTCTCGCCGTCGTGCAGGCGCAGCGGAATGGAGCGAATCGTGCGGATGTTCGTGGTGACGTCGTCGCCCACCTCCCCGTCGCCGCGGGTGGCGCCGGTCGCCAGGACGCCGTTTTCGTAGCGCAGGCTCACCGCCAGGCCGTCGATCTTGAGTTCGACCACATAATCGTAGTCGGATACGTCCAACTGCTTGCGGACCCGCTCGTCGAACGCCCGCAGTTCCTCGGCGTTGTACGTGTTGTCCACGCTGAGCATGGGGATGCTGTGCCGGATGGTCGCGAACTCCCCGAGCGGCCGGCCGGCGACGCGCTGCGTGGGCGAGTCCGGCGTCACCAGTTCCGGATGCTCCTTTTCCAGGGTCTTGAGCTCCGTGAACAGCTCATCATACCGCTGGTCCGTGACCTCCGGCTGATTCTCGATGTAGTACAGGTGGTCGTGCCGGCGGATCTGGCTGCGAAGTTCCTCCACTCGCCTGGCGATTTCTTGTGCCATCGTCTTGTCCCTGCGATCCTGCGGGTCCCTGCGCCGACTCCATGCGGCCGCCTCATGCACCAGGGCGGGCCCGCGCCGGCCCACATTATAACTGGCCGAGACGTTGCGCTGCCATGGGGAAATGCGCCGATCGAAAGCTGCATGGAGAGAAGTCGCCAGGGGGAACCGGGTTCCGATGGACTCCGCGGGGGACTCAGCGCCGCACGTCGGCGACCCGACGTCGGAAGAAGAAGGATCACCCTCCCCCGGCACCGGTTCTTTGGGACCTTCACCGGGTACAGGCGTCCCTGCCGGAATCTCCACCCTCGCGGGAGCGATCCGTCACTCCGCTGCAATCGGGCCGCAGGCCCGAGACGCAATCGCTCGCGCCGCCGTCACCATCCTCCCGTCGGGATCGGTTCTCACCGATCCCTCGGCGGCGCCGAGACGAATTGTCCCTTCGAGACCTGGTAATCCAGATCTCCCGAACGCGTGCGAACGCGCACATAGTCGCCGTCGGCCGCGAAGATCGCCAGCGTCTCTTTCTTATAGACGATCACGGCCGAACCATGGAACCGCATCGCGTTGTGCAGATCCGTTCCCAGCTCCACGATCTGCTCGTCCCGGAACCCGACCCGCTGCATGATCCGAACGATGTCGTCGGGACTGAGCGACGTAACCTGCGTGTTGTGCCTGGGAAGCACTCGGAACGGAGACTGCTGTTCCCTCTCGGGCCTCGTGTCGGACCAGTCGACCGGCCGGAACCATCCATTGCAGCCCCCCGCCTCCAAAGCCAACAGAACCAGGACCAGCGGCAACCCCCAGGCGCCGGGGGACTTTCGCAAATCTTGGGCCCGGGGGCGCCCCGACAGAGCGTTTGGGGACCGCTGTGCTTGAGTCTCTGTTCCCAAGATGGATCCGTGTTTGCTGATCACTGGTTTCCACGCTCCTCACTGTTCGGTTCTATTGTTGATGACGGTTCAAAGCCTCGCGGATACCGGATTTGAACTCCTCGCCGGCTGGCTGCGCCTGCGCGCCGACGCCCGACCCCGCCGTGATTCCCGTGGGCGCCTTCGTGGTCGCCATGGTCGAAATATCCGGAATCAGGGTGGCCGTCACGAAGACGGCGATCTCGCGGGTTGTCTTGTCGTCGTTGTTGTTGCGGAACGCCCGCCCGATCAGGGGCAGACTGCCCAGGATCGGAACCCGCTGGTCGACGCTCGTCGTGTGGCTCTCCGTCAGGCCGGCGACCGCGACGGTACCGCCGTTCTGCACGGTGACCGAGTTCTTCGCCTGGCGGCGGCTCACGATCGGCAGATCGCTCTCGCGGCCCTTGGCGACGCTCGTGCTGACCTCGACCGCCATTTCGAGCGTGATGTCGTTGCTGTCGCCGATATGCGGCGTGATCGTCAGGATGGTGCCGGACTCGATCTTCTCCAACTCGGAACGCGAGTAGTACTGGCTTGTGAGCTGAGAATCGCTCATCATGAACCACTCTTCCCGAACGGATCGCAGTTGGGCCTGCTTGCCGTCCTGGGCGATCAATTGCGGGTTGGTCACGATGTCGGCCTGGCTGGTCGACTGCAGCATGTTCAAGGTCGCCATCAACGAGTTCGTGAAGGTCGAATCCGCCGAGTACCCGACCTGGAGCCCCTTCGTCCAGATGTCGCCGTCATAGAACGCACCCGCCGACATCGTCGGGAACTGCCACTGAACGCCCAGGTTCAGCAGGTTGCCGCGCTCCATGGCCACCACGCGGGCGTCCAGGAGGACCTGCCGCCGCGCCATGTCGAGCTTGCGGACCGTGTCGATGATCGTCCCGGCGATCGCCTTGGGAGCGGTGACCACGAGAATGTGCCCCTGATCGTTCGGGTCGCTCGTGTTGGCGGGTTCCGCCTGGACGTACTGCTGATACTGCAGGGCCAGCAGGCTCTTGACCTTCGTCGGCACCTGGTGATTGAGCCGCAGGTACCGCGTTTCGCTCAGCTCGGGAAACGCCGGACCGGTGACGCTGCGATCGCCGACGATGTAGTACTGGCCCATGTCCTTGTAGACATACGGCGTGGCGGCCAGGATCATCGTCAACGCGTCTTCCAGTGCGTAGTTCTCGAAGTTGGCCGAGGTCTTGCCGCTGACGTTCGGGTCCGGGATGATCGGAACTTCCGCTTCGCTGGCCAGAGCGTCCAACGCCATCAGGATTTCGCTGCCGGCGAACGTGTTCGAGATCGGATGGTAGACCAGGTACGTGCCGTCGGGCATCGTGCGGAACGTGTACTCCTTCTTCGTTCCCTTGAGCACTTCCGTCAGCGCGAGGTTGACCGGCATGCCCTGGAGGCTGCCGACGCCCTTGCTGATGTCCTCGTCCTTGACCGTCTTGTCCACGGCGATCTTGATGCCCGACTGCCGCGAGATCTCCACGAGCGTGCTGAGCAGCTTCGGCATCCCCGTGTCCCCGACGAACCCGCCGGGCCCCGGACCGATTGACGTCTGGTCGAGCCTGGTCAGATCCACCGGCGTCCTGCCTCCGAGCATCGCCATCAGCGCGTTGCGTCGGTTGAGCACGTCCTGTATCCTGGCCTGGTTGGCTGCGTCCGCAGGTTGCTTCAGAAGCGTGTCCAACTCTTGCTCGAGCTGCGCGATCTTCTGTCGCAACAGATCGGCGGTCGACAGAACCTCATCTGGCTTCACATCCGGCTGGGGCTGCGGGGTCGCACTCGTCGCAGGTGTGGTCGCACTCGTCGCAGGCGTGGTCGCACCCGTCGCAGGCTTCGGCCCCACGGGCTTCGGCGGCACGGCCCCGCCCTTGGGCGTCAGACCGTCCATATCCGTGACGACGTTCGTGTAGGGAACAGTCCCGGTGATGTCCAGGTCCTCTTTGTAGAACGTCAGCTCGCCGCTCCAGCCGTAGGGGACCTTGACGGC
>JAAYVJ010000322.1 GCA_012517265.1 Planctomycetota bacterium
AAGAACGGCATGGCTGGAGCGCCGGGATTCTGGTCTTGTGGGGTGGCAGATAGATGTTCAAGGTTCTGACGCGGCAATTGCACAAACGACGGGTTCTGACGATGGGTCTGGCGGCGACGAGCAGCATCCTCACGCCGCCGGTCGAGCGCGATCCCTGCGACCACGGGCGCGACGTGACGCGCTGGGCCCTCCTCTCCGATACGCACATTCACGCCAAGCCGAACTACCGTTTCCTGGGATTCAACACCTACGGGAATCTCCAGCGGGTCGCCGATCAGATCGGGGCGAACATGCCGGAGGGGCTGGTCATCACGGGCGACCTGGCCCGATCCCGCGGCAGCGCCGACGCCTACGAGAACTTCAAATCGCTGCTGGCCCCGATCGCGAAGGAACGACCGATCCACTTGTGCGTCGGCAATCACGACCGTCGCGAGGACTTCCTGCTGGCCTTCACGGGCACCACGGACGCCGCCACGATCAAGGACAGGCACATCGCCACCGCGATGGCAGGGCCGATCCGGATGATCGTTCTCGACACGCTGCTGTACGTCAACACCTTCCCCGGCATGCTCGGCAACCGCCAGCGGACCTGGCTCAAGACCTTCCTGGCCGCCTGCGACGAGACGCCGACGATCCTGTTTTGCCACCATGCGCCCCGGGCCGACCTGCTCGACACGCGCAGGCTGTTCGAGATCATCTCGCCGGTCCGCAAGGTCAAGGCCCTGGTCTTCGGGCATTCGCACCGCTACGAGTTCTCTCAGCGGGACGGGATCCACCTGATCAACCTGCCCGCGACGGGCTACAACTTCACGAATGCCCAGCCGGTGGGCTGGGTCGAGGCGCACCTGACCGCCCAGGGCGGCCAGTTCAAGCTCCACGCCGTCGGCGGCAATACGTCCCAGCACGGCCGCACGCACTGCCTCCGCTGGCGCGCATAGCCCGGCCGATTCGCGATCGCGGCTCGTACCTGTTCAACTTCGGCTCTCTCACCGAGTTCACCGTGGACGAGTGGATCGCCTCGGCGAGAAACCTCGGAGTCACTCAGATCGACAACCATGGCGGCTCGGCGTTCTTTCGCTTCGGCGATTTTGAACTGAACCGGGACAACCGTCTCGCTTGCGGCCGGAACGTCCATCCGGCCGAATCTGACTGCGAACCGGTCCCAGACGACATTCTCGCTGTCGTCGGTTTTGATGTGGGTGATCGCGGTGGCCTGCGGCTCCTGATCTGGTATAATCGCGGCAGGAAGGACCACTGGAACGCAGGAAGGAAAGTGTCTGTCGATCCTTCGCTCTTGGTGCTTCGCTTCTTTCCTTCTTCCGTTCTGGCTTTCTCCTTCTCCCGCAGTCTCCGCGGCGGAAGGCGTATATCGTGTCCCCCGGGGGATGCCGGGGCGACTGATTCCGACAGGGGTGACACCAGGGATCGGTGAACCCGACGAGAAGACATGGAGGGTTGCGTATGAACAGGCATGCAATAGCAGCGGCGGCAGCGGCGATCTTGTTGTCGGTCGCCGGCTCGGTCGTCCAGGGGGGGCAGGCCGAGAGCAAGGCGTACGGCGCCTTGACCATCTGGCCCGATTCAGTCAACTGGCTCGACGGCGGCTACGGTCATGTGCTGGCGTCCGTCATGTACAGTCCGCCGGTCGAGCGCGCTGCCGGGGGCCGGGACGCCTGGGCCGTCGCGACCGGGACGGTCCCGACCGCTGTCGCGGAAGGCGACACGGGCTCCTACGCGGCGACGGACTGGAGCAGGACTCTGGCCTCCATCTACAACGCCTCATACATCGACGCCCGGGCCCTGGCCAAACCCATCGCTCCCACCGCTGTCCACGGCGCGCAAGGCGTCGCGGATCTCTGGTATGAGATCGCCGCGACCGAAGCCGGCACTCTGACGTTCGGGATGAACTGGGAGACCCATCAGTCCCGCTCGGCGTCCTCTCCCGGGGAGTCGGCCTGGACCGAGGCGTCGTTCGCGATCGGCCTGGTCGGCGGGGACTACGACGCCGACACGCACACCTGGGAATGGGAAGTTGTCGACAGGCTGATCCAGGAGAACGTGAATTTCACCTTCGGCACGGTCTCCGTGCAGCGTCAGTTTGCCGAAGGCGAGACCGCCTGGCTGTGGATCGCCGTGGACGCCCGGGCACAAGCCTGCAACGTCCCGGCTCCGGCCGCGGTTGTCCTGGGGCTCCTGGGCGCCGGGACGCTCGGACTGCTGCGTCGCCGAATCCTGTAGACCCGCGTTCGATTTCGACAATTCCGGTGCATGAACCCGCGCGTTGCTTTTTCCCGGCGGAGGCTGTACAACGGGGCCTGACGTGCGTTCCGGCAATCGGGCTGTCCGATCCGGGACGGGGTCGAGCCGGGCGGACAAAGCGCCCCGGCGCCGGCGGCCAGGCAGATCGTGGGGCCTGCGCGCCGATCGACGGCCCCTCCGGCGGCAGCGATACGGTCCAGTGGAGAGAATGGAGATGTCGAGTATGAGAGCGAAGCGGTGGTTCGTCGTTGCTGCCATGCTGATCCTTGCGATGCCCCTGTGCGGACTGGCCGCGCAGGCGAACGATTGGGAGAACCCCGAGGTCATCGGCCGCAACAAGGAGCCGGGGCACTGCACCCTGATGGTCTATCCGGACGTCGAGACGTCGCTGGGCTGCGACTTCGCGGCTTCGCCTTATTTCCAGTCGCTCAACGGGAACTGGAAGTTCAACTGCGTGACCAAGCCCGCGGACCGGCCGGTGGAGTTCTACAAGCCGGGCTTCGACGTGAGCCAGTGGGCCGAGATCCCGGTCCCCTCGAACTGGGAGATGCACGGCTACGACAAGCCGATCTACCTCAATATGCAGTACCCACACCCGACGAACCCGCCGTACATTGCGCACGACTACAACCCGGTGGGCTCGTATCGTCGGCAGTTCACGATTCCCGATTCCTGGGCCGGCCGGCAGGTCTTCCTGCACTTCGACGGCGTGATCAGCGCGGTCTACGTCTGGGTCAACGGGCAGATGGTCGGTTACAGCGAAGACAGCATGACGCCGGCGGAATTCAACGTCACGCCGTACCTGCAGAAGGGTCAGAACACCCTGGCCGCCGAGGTCTATCGCTGGTGCGACGGCAGCTACCTCGAAGACCAGGACATGTTCCGCATGAGCGGCATCTATCGCAACGTCTATCTCTTCGCGGCCCCTTCGGTACATATTCGCGACTTTCACGTGCGGGCGCTGCTGGACGACCAGTACAAGGACGGCGTCCTGCAGATCCGTCCGAAGCTGGCCACGTACGGGCAGACCGAAACCAAGGGCTGGACCGTTCAGGCCCAGCTCTACGACGGCAAGCAGGCGGTCCTTCCCAAACCGCTGAGCATCGAGGTCGATCGCATCCTCTCGGAGACCTATCCGCAGAGGGACAACGTCCGGTTCGGCCTGCTGCGAGCCACCGTGCCGAACGTCAAACAGTGGTCCGCGGAGACGCCGAACCTGTACACGCTCGTCCTGACGCTCTGCGACGGCCAGGGCAAGGTGGTCGAGGCCGAGAGCAGCCGGATCGGGTTCCGCACGGTCGAGATCAAAGACGGCCAGTTCTTCGTCAACGGCCGCTCGATCAAGCTCTTCGGCACCAACCGCCACGAGCACGACCCCGACACCGGCAAGGCGGTCTCCGTCGAGCGGATGATCGAGGACATCAAGCTGATGAAGGCCAGCAACATCAACGCCCTGCGGATGTCGCACTATCCGAACGACCCGCAGATGTACGCCCTGTGCGACCGGTACGGCATCTACGTGATGGACGAGGCGAACCTGGAGACCCACGGCGTCGGCGGCCTGCTCTCGAACATCCCGGTCTGGCACAACTCCTTCGTGGAGCGGGCCATCCGCATGGTCGAGCGGGACAAGAATCACGCCTGCGTCGTGATCTGGTCGCTGGGCAACGAGTCCGGCTGCGGCCCGAACCACGCCGCGATGGCCGGTTGGATCCACGACTACGACACGACCCGTCCGGTGCACTATGAAGGTGCGGCCGGCCGGCCGTTCGACTATCCGTACGTCGACATGATCAGCCGGATGTACGAGCGAATCCCCGGCATCATCCGCCTGGCGACCAACGCGGATACGCGACCCGTGGTGCTGTGCGAGTACGTCCACGCGATGGGCAACAGCGTCGGCAACCTGCCGGAGTACTGGCAGGCCATTCGCTCGCACAAACGCCTGATCGGGGCCTTCGTGTGGGATTGGGTCGATCAGGGCATTCGCAAGAAGGACGCGAACGGCACGAGCTTCTGGGGCTACGGCGGCGACTTCGGCGACGTCCCCAACGACGACAACTTCTGCTGCAACGGCCTGGTCCAGCCGGACCGCAAGCCCAATCCCTCGCTGGCCGAGGTGAAGAAGGTCTACCAGCGGATTCACGTCGCGCCGGCGGATCTGTCCGCCAGGACAGTCTCGATCGAGAACGAGTACGACTTCCGCAGTCTGGACTTCGTCGAGGGTGCGTGGGAGCTTCGTTGCGATGACAGAGTCATTCAACAAGGCAAGCTGCCCAAGTTGACGCTCGGACCCAAGGAGACGCAGAAGATCGAGATCCCGTTCAGCACGCCGAGCCTGGAACCCGGCGCCGAATACTGGTTGAAAGTCACGTTCGCCCTGGCCGACGACGCTTCCTGGGCCCCCAAGGGCCACGTGGTCGCCTGGGATCAATTTGCGGTCCCGTTCCTCGCCGTCCCGCCTGCGACCACTGTTGCCGTCGAGCAGATGCCGCAAGCGACGCTTCGCGATCAGGGCGCCTCCTACACCGTCGGCAACGGCGACTTCACCGTGACGATCGGCAAAGCCAGCGGCGCGATCGAGTCGGTCAAATTCAAAGGCAGCGAGCTGGTCGCCGGCCCGCTGGTCCCGAACTTCTGGCGGGCGCCCATCGACAACGATGACGGCAACGGCATGGTCCGCCGACTCGGAGCGTGGAAGAACGCCGGGCCCGGCCGGACGGTCGAATCGATCACCGCCGAGCAGGTGAATCCGCAACTCGTTCGCGTCACCGCCCAGGCCAAGCTCCCGGTCGGCGACGGCGCGAAGTACCGCACCGTCTACGAAGTCTACGGCTCCGGCGACATCGTCGTCGAGGCCTCTCTGGAATTGGCCGGCAACACGCCGGAACTGCCTCGCTTCGGGATGCAGATGGCGCTGCCCGGCGCGTACTCCACGATGACCTGGCTGGGTCGCGGCCCTCACGAGAACTACTGGGACCGCAACAGCGGCGCCGCCGTGGGCCTGTACTCGGGCTCCGTCGAGGAACTGCTGCATGTCTACACTCGCCCGCAGGAGAGCAGCAATCGGACCGACGTCCGCTGGCTGACCCTGACCGACAACAACGGCGCAGGCCTGATGGCGATCGGCATGCCGCTCTTGAGCGTCAGCGCATGGCCTTTCAGCATGGCGGACCTGGAGCAGGCAAAGCACATCAACGAGCTGCCCCGCCGGGATTTCGTGACGCTGAACCTCGATTACCGCCAGATGGGTGTCGGCGGCGACGACAGTTGGGGCGCGCTGCCGCACGATGAATACCGCCTGCGGGACAAGTCCTACAGCTATCGCTTCCGCCTCAAGCCCTACACGAAGGACATGGGCCCGGCCAACGCCATCGCCCGTCAGAGTCTTCCCAGCAACTGACAAACCGGTCGGGATATCGTGACATACCATCAAAGGGAGAAGGCGGCCTCGACGCTGCCTTCTCCCTTCTTCATTTCACCAACCTATTGATCCTCTTATCTCGCGTAGTGCCGCAGGGACGCAGAGAAAGAAGGGGCGGAGGAATCGGCGTCAGCGATGGTCTCTGGGTACATCGCTTTATGGCATTGTCGCCACGACATATTCCATGTGCCGCTGCTTGCACCATATTTGAGCGGCCTTCCGCTTTCGCTGGACGTCATCAGAGTCGATTCTGCTTGGGTCTTTCACCTCGATGATAACCCTCTGCCCATTGTCGTATTCGACGAAGAAGTCAGGGACATACCGTCTTTGGTGCTTCTGCCCGTCGATCCAGGGGATAGTAACACCGTGGCGTTTCATCCATTTGGCAACGTGTGGGTCACGATCCAGGCGTTCCATCATTCGCCGTTCCAGGTCGCTCTGATAGTTCTCAAAGTTCCACGGACTCTTCTTCGGATTTGTGTACTGGCCGTGTATGCTAATCGCCATATTCGATGATCCCCGCTGTCAATCCTGGGATGGCTCCGACTTTGGTCTTTATCTGTTGGAGCATCTTCCATGCAAAATCGACTTCCACACGTTCCGCTAAACCTAACGAAGAACCATTGAGGAATTTGGCCCGACAATGGTGGAGTAATGCACTATAGACCTTGTCCTTGAACGCTGCTGCGTAGCCCGCCTCAACCGTCAGGCTTTCGGCGATCTCAAGCAGTCCCTCCTTCACTGCCTCTCGCACCGCATCATCGGATGCCGGCGCAACTGCCCCAACCGTCTGGTTCTCGTCTGGAGCAGAGTGGATGGTCTTCCAGCCTTCGCCACCCAGTTCCTTGCCGACCACACCCGTAATCCCAACCTTCGTGATTTCGATTACTGTCGGATCATATGCGATACCGTCTAACACCTTTCGCCAGTCTTCAATCGGCTTCGGTGGTGCCGGGATATCGCCCACGTCAAACTCCTCATCATCTACTGCTGAAGAATCCGCCGGGGGGACGTCGATCACCAAATCCGGTCTCGCAAGTTCCTGCTTCGGTGGGGGCGTCGGCAAATCTTCCGTCTCATCGAACAGGTCATCGATCAGAACGCCGGTGCGTTTCTTGGCGTTGAAGATGTCCCAGAGCCACTGATGCTCCAGCTTGGGATGATCAACCACGGCGCAGATTTGAGGTTCACCCGATTCGACTCCCTTTGCTCGTACCCTGCGTAGCCCCCGCCCGACCACTTGTTGTCCATAAACCTTGCTCCCGAACTTGCGCAACAGGAGGATGACACCCACCTCCGGCACGTCCCAGCCTTCGCGCAGCATGAGCACGCTGACCACGGCTTGATAGGGCTTGCCGCTTTTCTGCTGCTTGCCGAGTTCGCGGGCCTTCTGCCGATCTGCTTCGTCACTGTCCTCTGTCACGAGCAAGGTCTTGACCTTGAAGTACTTGCTCAGTGTTTGTTCGGCCTTCTCAGCATCGGCCTTGCACACGGCCACAACGAAGAGAATCGGCTGATATCGCCCTTTGGCCCGCCGTTCTTGCTCCTCCAGGCGCCGTAGCGCAATGGCCATCTGCTGACGCATCGGCTCATCGTCCGTCACCCACTGTGTGGCGTTCAGCCCCAGTCGATCCACTTCGTCCCAATCGATCTCTTCGACTTTGCGTTTTTCACCGGTGCGAGCATCGGTATAGGTCAACTGCACTGTCTTGATGTCCGGCTGGTAGACCACGGGGGTCTTCACGATCCCGTCGGCCAGAGCATCGGTCACGCCGTACTCATAAATCATGTCGCTGTCGGGAGCCTTGCCATCGGCCCGATCGGGCGTGGCCGTCGTGTCCACCCGCAGGATGATCTTCTCTCGCATTCGTTTCAACGTAGCATCATATTCCGACGCGGGGGAATTGTGAGCTTCGTCATTGAACAGGGCAAATTGTGGGCCATTCATCAATGCCGATAGGTTGCTCTGGCCGCTCTTGTTGCTCAGGTAGAACTGGTGGATGTTGCCGAGCACGATGCTGGCGCTGAGCAGGCTGGCCCAACCGCCTTCCTTGCCGCTGCCCAGGGTGGTTAGAATGAAGTCATCGGGTTGGTAGGCCGTCCATCCTGGCAGCAGGTCGCGGTCCTTGAACACCTTGCCTTTCTGAAAATCGTCCTCCAACCGGTCCCGCACAATCAGATTCGGGCAGAGCATCACGAACTTCTGGATGTTGTGCGCGATTCGCAGCCACGCGACGACTGCCGCAATGACTGCCGTCTTGCCACCGCCCGTCACGATGTTCAGCAGAAGCCCATCCCTGCCAATCTCCGTCTTGCCCAGAATTTCGTGGGCATAAACCACTCGCAGGAATGATTCCCATTGGTGGGGCCAGAGCGTTCCCGCGCGTGGCGCTTGCTCATCGTCCGCCGAGGTCAGAAACTCGATGTATTTGTAGGAATCCGCCTTCAGGCCGGGCATTCCGTCCCGCCGCCATTCCCGGAAGGCGTCCTCGTATCTGGAAAACTTGTTGAACATGAGTCAACTCACCTCGATCTCGTCTGTCCACAGACCTTCGCCGCCCATATCGTCCTGTACTTTGCAGGCGATACACTGCCTACCCTCTGTCGGGAACTCATATTGTGCTTGGAGGGCCACTTCTTTCTTGCCACCGCGTGCAAAAGAATAGCCGGGTGTGCTGCTGAAACGTTTGTCGTAGTCGAAATCCCATTGCACGTTGATGATCTTCGCCCCAGCGTTCAGAACCACCGTTTCACTCACGTCGAACTTGTAGGTCCGAGATCCAATACGCTTGTATCCCACCTCGACCTTTGGCGGTTGAACGAATGTCAGGAAGTTCTCATAGTCCGCGTGCTGCGTCGTGAGTGCCGTCACGTGCTCACGGAAACGTGGGGAATCAATCCGAATCGTGTCCAGGCGGATGAAGTTCAGATCCGTCTGTTCCAGTCGCCTCAGCCGCTCCGCTGCCTCCATCGCATCGGGACGGAATGCCCAAGCAAGCATGATGCCATCGCGCAGGTTATCCTGCTTGTAGCGAAGTGTCTTACGGATCGCGTTGGCAAATGCCTGTACCTCTGTTGCTGTTGCTGCCTTCTTCTGGTCCGGCCCCCCGACCCAAACTGGAATTGCTCCTTTGTAGCCGTGAATGCCCTCTTCTCGTTCTTCAACGACTGCACCGAAAGCTCGCAGGATAAAACCCCGAAACTGTTCGGGAGGGGCCTCAGCCAGGCGCCGCGTCTCATACACGCCCCAATGCTCGACCGTGAAATCCGGTACGGGAAAGACACTACCGATTCGCTCCTCGACCAACCGCGAGATTCGATCCGCCGTGATGGCCACCGCCACACGGGACTGGTCGCAAGCTATCCACTGTCTACCCATACGTTGGGCGACAACCGGCGTCGTTCCTCCTCCGCAGAAAAAGTCGGCAACCACAGCATCTTTATACGTGTGTGCTGCTATGATTCGCTCGATAAGAAGTTCTGGTTTCTCTGTCGGGTAACCGATGCGCCGACCTTGCCGAAGCGTATCAGGGACATCCCGCCACACGTTTGTGACTGTCCTACGCACGAAAACGTGAGTTTCATCTTCTTCGGCGAAATACTTTATCCGCACATTGCCGTTCTTGGTTTCGTATATCCTCCCTTCCGCTCGCAAAGCCTCTACGCTTTCGTCTGTGTAATCACCTCGGGGTGATGTCCAGTAGACTCGCCCCTCTTCATCGCGGGAAAAGCCTTGGGGTAGTTTGTGCTCCCCTTTCTTGCCAGGAAGTTTTGGCATTGGTTCGAGAAAGTATTGTTGTTCAAAGGAGTACTCTGTAGACTTCGCATACCACAGCAAGGATTCCGAGTCTCTTGGAAAATGCCCAATCCGTGATTTTCTACCGATTCCCCGTTTGTCCCACACGATCTCGTTCTTGAAACCATCATGCCCAAATACTTTGTCCATCTCAACCTTGACATAATGGGCGGCGTGCCAATCCAAGTGGACGTAGATACTGCCGGTCTTCTTGATGAGACGCTTCATCTCATAGAGGCGGGCGTTGAGCCAAATGAGATAACCGGGCATGCCGCCTTCCCAGATGTCGGAGAAGGAGCGAAGCTCGTTTTGGTCCCCGAAGATGACATTGTATTGCCGCCCCGAGAAAAAAGGCGGGTCAATGTAGATCAGATCGATGCTCTCGCTGGGAAGTTGCCGCATGACGTGAAGGTTGTCACCCCAGAAGAGGCGGTTCGGTTCGAGGTCAGGATGTCCGAACTGAACGCGCTCGACCACCTGAAAGGGCAGATAGACGGCGGGGAAGAGCTTGCGGAAACCTTTGCGACGGTCCCAGCCCAACGGCTCCTTCTCGACCGGCACGCTACCGAAGCGCGTGGGTGGCCGCCAGAACTCCTCTTGTGCGGGCAGGGCGTCCGCACGCTCGTCAGTTTCCTGTACATCAGGCGGTGTGATGAAATCGCCTTTGGCCGGACCGACTCTCTCCTTGCCGTTGGTCTTCTTGGACATGGGCATCCTCGCTCGCGTGCGAATCAGCCCTGTCAAGAGGATGGCTTGTTCCTGTGAAGGTGTGCCGTGCCTGAAAAAGAGAGGGGGCGTGACCTACTTACGCCCCATCCCAGGCACTGGCATGCCTTTCACGGAACGCTTTCGGGCACGCCCAGTTTGGGCGTGCCTCGAAGCACCGTCCGTGAAGTCGAAATTGCCAGTTTCGGGATGGACAGCAGCCGAAGCTACGCGACTATCAGTTGTTGATTTCGGTTATCCGATCTTCTCCAGTTGTCGGGTTTGGGCGGGGGAACACTCCCTGCCCTCGATATCAAAATGCGAGTCTACCCCGCGAACGCGCCCGACGCAAGGGGGTAGCGTGCATCTGTGGGCGCTGGTTCGTAGTGACGCCGTAAGGCGTTATCTTCCATGCCTTCGAAGAGAAGATATGCTCTTACGAGCACACTACGAACGGCTTCGCCATCCCCCTGTCCGGTTGTCCTGGGGGAGGCATCTCTTGACTTGCCGGGCGGGGGCGACTACTTTGACGCACAGGCCATCGTTCCCCGGGGCGATGCGGCCGAATCAATTTGACGATTGAAGTCACTGTGAGAGGTTCTATGAAGACAAGCCGTGTGTTGTGCGCCCTCGTGGTTGCATCGATGCTCCTGACCACCTCGTGCTGCGCCAGCAAATGCAGGAAGGCAGGGAAAGACGACAGCGGTCGCGTCTCGCTGTTCGACGGCAAGACCCTGACCGGTTGGACCGTCCTGAACTGCGAAGCCGCCGTGGACAATGGGGATATCCTCATCGTCGGCGGCAACGGCCTGGTCCAGACCGAGAAGAAGTATCGCGACTTCGTCCTGGAGTTCGAGTGGAAGCCGCTCAAGGAGAGCAAGTGGGACAGCGGCGTGTACTTCCGCTACGACACCGTGCCGCAGGGC
>JAAYVJ010000323.1 GCA_012517265.1 Planctomycetota bacterium
GCATCGAAGAGAATCGCACGGTAGTCCCCCTGGACTTGTCGCCGCGAGAGAGCGCGTTCGTGGTCTTTCGACGGGCCGCTTCCTCGCCGAGCCGCACGCTGCCGCAGAGGCACAGTATCACGCTGGCGACGATAGATGGGCCATGGGACGTCGCGTTTCAACCGAACCTCGGAGCGCCGGCGACGATCCAACTCGCGAACCTCGAATCCTGGACCGCCAACGAAGACGCCGGCGTAAGGTACTTCTCCGGCACGGCCACCTACACAAAAACCATGCAGGCGGCGAGAAACTGGTTCCGGCCGAATGCGAGACTCATTCTGGATCTCGGAGCGGTCGACGATATCGCGGAAGTCTCGATCAACGGCAGACAACTTGCCACCGTGTGGAAGCCCCCGTACCAGATCGATGTGACCAACTGGATCGAACCGGGAGAGAACCGCCTGGAGATCCGAGTCACGAATCAATGGACCAATCGCCAGATCGGCGATCGCCTCGCACCGCCCGACAAGAAGGTGTTGCCCGCGGCGGCCTTGGGCTTCGGTCCCATAGGCGGCGGCGACCAGACCCCGCCTCCGTCCGGATTGCTGGGCCCGGTCACGATGAACTCCGTAGCGAATTGACGAATGTGCGACCAGAAAGGACGTCCCTCATGAAGACCACCAGTTGCCTCCTGATGCTCCTGTTCGTTTGCGCCGCCGGGGCGCAGATCGCAGACTCGCCCGACGAAAGCGTCGCCGGCATCCCGGTCAACTACACCGAAGCGAAAGTCGGGGCCTACACGCTGCCCGACGTGCTGAAGCTCGCCGACGGCCGGCCGGTGCGTGACGCCGCGACGTGGTTCGAGAAACGACGGCCACAGATCGTCAGACTGTTCGAGGAGAATCAGTACGGGCGATGTCCCGGCCGACCCGCCGACATGAGCTTCGACGTCTTCGACAAGGGGGGCCCGGCCTTCGGGGGCAAAGCGACTCGAAGACAGGTGACCATCCATTTCTCGAAGGACCCGGCGGGTCCCTCGATGGACCTGCTGATCTATCTGCCCGCCGGCGCAGGAAAGCCGGCGCCGTTGCTGCTGAACCTGGGCTTCGGCGCCAACAACACGATGGTAAACGATCCGAACGTCAAGGTCGGGACGATGTGGGACCGCAAGCAGAACAAGCGCGTGCCCATGACCCGCGGCTTCGGCGGCATGAACGTGCTGCCGTTCCTGGAGAAGGGGTTCGGCTTCGCGACCTTCAACTACGGCGACGTCGATCCGGACGCGCCGGGCGCCGTCGCCTATGGCGTGCGGAAGCTGTACCTGAAGGAGGGTCAAACGGAACCTGCACCCGATGAGTGGGGCTCCATCGCCGCGTGGGCATGGGGGATCAGCCGGGCGATCGACTACTTCGAGACGGACAAGGACGTGGACGCCAAACGCGTCGCGATCACGGGCATCTCCCGGCTCGGCAAAACCGTGCTCTGGGCCGGGGCTCACGACACACGGGTCGCCATGGTGATCGCCAGTTGCTCGGGCGAGGGCGGCGCGGCGCTGAGCCACCGCAACTACGGCGAGACCATCAAGCACCTGGCCGCGCCGACGCGATATCCCTATCAGTTCTGCGCCAACTACGGAAAGTGGGCGGACAACGTCGCCGAGTTTCCGGTCGACGCGCACATGCTCATCGCGCTGATCGCGCCGCGTCCCGTGCTCCTGCAGACCGGCTACACCGACAAATGGTCGGACCCCTACGGCGAGTTCCTCGCGGCGGTCGCGGCCGAGCCGGTCTACGAGTTGCTCGGCAAACAGGGACTGGGCACGACGACGATGCCCCCCGCGGGCGAGCCCATTCTGCACACGATCGGCTTCTTCATGCACGCGGGCGGACACGGGGCCGCCCCGGCGGACTGGCCCGTGTTCCTCCAGTTCATGCAGATGCACTTGCAGCCGTGACGGCAGGCTCGCCGCGGTTTCGTCAGCGGCTCTCGATTTCCAGCCTGGCCGATTCCAGGCCGGGACTCGAGGCCGTCAAGGTGATATGGCCGGTCGCCTTCGTGCTCTGCACGATCGCCAGGCCCCTGCCTCGGGACGCCTTGCGCTCGGGCGAGCGGTAGTCCTCAGGGCCGGTCATCTCGCCGTTGTCGACCGCCAGGAGCCGGGCCGGACCGCCGATTTCGAATGTCACCACGTTCTGCGCGTCGGGCACGCGCACGCCGCGGTCGTCGGCGATCTGGAACTCGATGTGGCAGACGTCCTTGCCGTCGGCGCGGAGGTGGGATTGGTCGGGCAGCAGCTTGATCCGATTGGCCGGCCCCGCCGTCGCGAGGGCGAACTCGCAGGCCGCTTGGCCGTTCTTGAGCCCTTCGGCCTTGAGCACGCCCGCCTCATAGGGAACAGACCAGCTCAAGGCGCCGTTGAACGCATCGGCGGCGGACTTGGTCCCGATCTCTTTGCCGTTGAGGGTCAGCCGCACCTGCTCGCAGTTCGTGTAGCAGATGACGCGGGTATTTGCGCCTTCCGGCCGATTCCACGATTCCTCCGGCCAGCCCGGGCCGCGTCCTCGACCGGGGCCGCCTGCCCCTGCGACCGACGTGCAGAGATAGACCATCGGCTTGTCGCTCCAGAGGCTCTGGCGAAACCAGGCGTTTGGCTTCTTGAAGCCGCACGTGTCGAGCAGCCCCGGCATGCTGCCGCGGATCGGCCAGGCGCGGGCCTCGCCGAGATAGTCGATCCCGGTCCAGAGGAACTGGCCGGCGACGTAATCGTTGTCCCGCACGATCGTCCAGTTGTTGTACTGGTGGCTGTTCTCGCTGCCGAAGAGGATCCGCTGGGGATGCTTCTCGTGATGCGACGCGTAGAGCGACTCCTGGTAGTTGTAGCCGACGGCGTCCAGGATCTCGGGGAACCCCACCGCCTCGGACATCGGCAGATTCGCCAGCGCCGCGGTGACCGGCCGCGTCGTATCCAGCTTCTTGACCGCCTCGACCAGCGGCCTGCCCCACCGGACCAGGTCCGACGCAGGCGGATGCTCGGGACGATAGTTGTCGCCCAGGGCCGGATCGCTGAAGGGGTCGTTCGCGTAGTCGATCTCGTTGCCGATGCTCCACAGGATGACGCACGGATGGTTGCGGTCGCGCCGGACCAGGTCCTGGATGTCCGTGACGGCCCACTGCTCGAACGATTCGGCGTACCCCCATCGCGAGGGCGCGCCCGCGTTCCAGCCGACGACCCACTTGTTCTTGGCGGGCGTGAACTCGTCGAACGCCTCGTCCTTCACGAGCAGGCCCATCCGATCGCACAGGTCCAGCAACTCCGGAGCCGGCGGGTTGTGGCTCGTGCGGATCGCGTTGGTTCCCAGTTCCTTGAGGATGCGAAGCCGCCGTTCGAGCACGGCCCGCGGCACAGCGGCACCGAGCGCGCCGGCGTCGTGATGGATGCACACGCCCTTGAGCTTGACGGACTTGCCGTTGAGCGAGAACCCCTTGTTCGCGTCGAATGCGATCGTGCGGACGCCGAACGGGGTCGAGACTTCGTCCACGACGTTCCCATCGGCGATCACCTGCGTGTCGAGCGTGTATAACACCGGCGACTCGATCGACCAGAGCTGCGGGCGATCCAGCGGGATCTGCTGGATCACCGTCGCACCGGCGCCGTCGCCATCAGCCGCAGTCGTCAGTTCGGCAACGCGCTTGCCGTCCGGGCCGACGATCTCGGACCGCACGGAAACCGCCCCATTACGGCCGGACGCGTTGACTACGGTCGTCTCGACGCGGACAACCGCGGCCGACTCCTGGACCCGGGGCGTCGTGACATAGACCCCATTGTAGGCGACATGCACCTTGTCGGTGACGCGCAGCCGGACGCTGCGATAGATGCCGGAGCCCGTGTACCAACGGGAATCGGCGAAGCGGGAGTGGTCCACGCGCACGGCCAGCACGTTCTCGCCCGAACCGAATTTGACGTAGGGAGTGAGGTCGCACTGAAAGCTCGAATAGCCGTACGGCCGGCCTCCGACGACAAAGCCGTTGATATACACCTGCGAATGGTCGTACACGCCGTCGAATTCGACCGCGACGCATTTGCCCTTCTGGGCCGGATCGAGGGTGAAATGCTTGCGGTACCAGGCGATGCCGCCGGGGGCGTAGCCGTTGCCGCTGCCGTACTCGGGTCCGAAGGGCCCTTCGATGCTCCAGTCGTGGGGAACGTCGAGCTGTCGCCACGCCGAATCGTCGAAGCCCGGCATCATGGCGTTGGCGGCGTCGCCCTTGGCGAACCGCCAGTCGGCGTCCAGATCAAGATAGACCCGAGTCCTCTGCGGCGCAGGGGTCTGCCCGAGAGCCGAAAAACCGCTGAGAATTGCGAAGAACGATGCGATCAATCCCCGTGAGAGAACGACGTTCCCGACCATAGACTCCCCTCGAATGCGAACCGTATCTGAACGCCCGGGACAACTGCCTGTCGAGGCGACCGCCTCCCTCATGATTCCCGTCCGCAGCAGTTCTTGTACTTTCTCCCGCTGCCGCAGGAGCAGGGTGCGTTGCGGGACACTGCGGGCTTCACTGGAACACTCTCTATCGGCGCAGGACCGCAGACCTGATGCTGATCCGCCCGCGACGACGGGCGGTTCTCCGCGACCAGACCCAGTTCGTGCAACATCATGTCACGCGGAACCCGGATCGGAGCCGATCCCATCGGCTCGGGCAATCCCTCCGCCAACATCCTCTCGGCGTGAGTCTTGCTGGTCCTGGTGGGCCGGTAGTCCAGAATCGCCCAGCTCACGTAGGCCGGCACGACCCTCTGCTGCTCGTGTTTCTGAAGATAATGGTCGAGGTCGTCATCGTTGAAGTAGCGTTTGATGCCCCGCGGGGAACTCAGCCGCTCGTCCGCCGCGAAGTCCCGCATCAGACACCGAGACAGCCGTTGATTTGCCTCCTTCCAGCCCTTGAGATCGTCGACCGCCGGGGCATGAGACCCTGAATCCACGGCCTCGCCGTCCTCCTCGAACAGCGCATCCGGGCCACCGGCCAGGCCGCGGAACTCCGCCATAAGGGCTTGCAGCTTGGGAATGCCACCGACATAGCGACACCGGACGCCAAGAGGCTCCAGAACGCCGGCCATCGTCTGGAAGAGCTTGCGGCTGGAGAAGAGGAGTTCGCGAGGAAACCCTTTGACCCTCTTGAGGCCCTTGCCCCGAAAGGTCTCTACCAGGCAGTCGGCCGCGTCTCTGAGTTCGCCCGAGAACACGGGCCGTCCCTGCAGGATCGAATTGTCGGCGTCGTCCACGACCAGCAGCATCTGCATGGCCCGCTCGTCGCCTTCGATGCCCCCGGGAAACGAAGGCAGCCCCGCCAGCCACGTCGTCTTCAGGCGAGGCAGGCGGTCGAGGTCGCCGCCCGTTGTCACCAGCGGCACCGCCACCGGGGCCTCCTCCGGAGTCCATCGCTCCCGCATCACCGTCATCACGGGCGGGTCCGCCTCGCATTGGATTCGGATGACGCAGATCCCCTCGGGGTCACTGAGCATCGCCGGCTGCAGGAGGTTCCTCTCGTCAGCCCCCACGACGGCCTCCAGGACCAGCCCCAGCGTCTTGAACTCGGATTCGTTGGGCAGCCGTCCCAGCTCTCCCGCCAACTTGGTCAGAAAGTGCGGCGCCTTCTCCTCATAGCGACGATGGCGGCCTGCCTGGCGCAACAGTTCCTGCGCATCGACGGGCAGATCTTCAAAGGCCGCCATGGTGAAACTGACGGTATCCATATCCGCCAGGGCGTCGTCCCCAGGCCCCCCTGGATTCAGAATCGCGGCGAACGAGGCGACCGCCTGGGGCCCGCAAAACAGGGACAGACCATACTCCTCGCCCGCGTTGCCCAGCACAACGCCCAGAATCCGCTCGTCCCGGCCTTCTATTCGCACGCCGAAACAGTCGTAGTTGGTGAACCGACTCCAGAGCTTGCGGCCCAGGAACCGTCCGACGGCGTGAAGTACATGGTTGATAGTATCCTGGCGTTCCATTGGGTCACCTTCACTCTTCGTGTCGCGTTCTGAGAGACATCGGTCCGTCTGTTGCCGCCTGCCCTCGGCATCGCGGGATTTGGGACGTCGAGCGATTGTACAGCAGCCCCGGCCCCACCACAAGCCCGCTTGAGCCCGCCGTCGGCTTGACGCCCTCGATCCCGCCGATTGATTCCCACGCCGTTCTGATTATAATGTCGGCGTCAGAACCACCGGTGCAGTTCGATTTTCCAGGACGCGGAGGCGGCGCAGGCAAGACACGTTCTTCGCCTCAGGGAATCGCGACGCTGCAAGCAGACGAACGTTGAAAAAGGAGCAGGCATGATTCATCGAACCAACACGATCCTCGGATTGACCCTGGCGGCGCTCGTCGGGTTCAATCTCACCACCGGCCGGGCGGCGGAACCGTCCGTCGCGGACTACGTCAATCCCCTGGTCGGCACGGATTCGGAGTTCAATTTCTCCACCGGCAACACCTACCCGGCCATCGCCCTGCCGTGGGGAATGAATTTCTGGACGCCCATGACGAACACCATGGGCAACGGCTGGGGCTATCAGTACTCCGCCCGCAAGATGCGAGGCTTCAAGCAGACCCACCAACCGAGCCCGTGGATCAACGACTACGGCGCGTTCGCCCTGATGCCGACGGTGGGCAATCTGAAGGTGGACCAGGAGGGCCGAGCCAGTTGGTTCTCGCACAAATCCGAGCAGGTGCATCCTTATTATTACCGGGTCTACCTGGCTGACCCCGACGTCACCACGGAGATCGCTCCGACGGAGCGCGCCGCGCAGTTCCGGTTCACATATCCGGCGTCGGAGAAGTCGTACCTGGTGCTGGACGGCTTCGAAAAGGGCTCCTACGTCAAGATTCTGCCGGAGCAACGCACCATTCTCGGGTATTGCCGCAACAACAGCGGCGGCGTGCCCGAGAACTTCCACAACTACTTCATCGCGGTCTTCGATCACGATTTCTCCCAGACCCTGACCTGGAAGGAAGGCAAGCTCCAGGAGGATTCGCAGGAGAGCGAAGGCCAGCACGTGATGGCCGTGGTCCGGTTCAAGACCGCCAAGGGCGAGCAGGTGCACGTCCGCGTGGCGTCGTCGTTCATCTCGCCGGAGCAGGCCAAATTGAACCTGACTCGCGAACTGGGCAACGACAGCTTCGACCAGACCTGCGCCAAGGCCAAGAAGATCTGGGAACAGGAGCTCGGCCGCATCAAGGTCGAAGGCGGCACGTTGAGACAGACGCGAACGTTCTACACCGCCCTCTATCGCACGATGCTGTTCCCTCGCAAGTTCTACGAACTGAACGAAAGCAACGAGATCGTGCACTACAGCCCGTACAACGGGACCGTCCAGCCCGGCTACCTGTTCACGGACAACGGCTTCTGGGACACCTTCCGGGCGGTCTTCCCCTTCTTCACGATGATGTACCCGACCCTCGACGCCCAGATTATGGAAGGGTTGGTCAACACCTACAAAGAGAGCGGCTGGCTGCCGGAATGGGCCAGCCCCGGTCACCGCAACTGCATGGTCGGGTCCAACTCCGCCGTGCTGATCTGTGACGCCTATCTCAAGGGCATTCGCGGGTTCGACATGGAAACGCTGTACGAGGCCATGCTCAAGAACAGCGAAAACGAGGGACCTTTGGCCTCCGTCGGTCGCTTGGGCGTCAAGCACTACAACAAGCTGGGTTATGTCCCTTGTGACGTGAAAGTCAACGAAAGCGCGGCGCGATCGCTGGAGTACTGCATGGCCGACTTCTGCATCTGGAACGTGGCGCAGAAGCTGGGCCGTCCGGCCGAGGAGATCGAACGTTTTCAGCAGCGGGCCCAGAACTATCGCAAGCTCTTCGACAAGAGCACCAACTTCATGCGGGGCCGCAACCAGGACGGAAGCTGGCACAGCCCGTTCGTGCCTGAGAAATGGGGCGGCGATTTCACCGAGGGCTGCGCCTGGCACTACACCTGGTCGGTCTTCCACGACGTGCAGGGCTTGATCGATCTGATGGGCGGCCGCCAGGCCTTCGTGGATAAGCTGGACGCGGTCTTCTCCACCCCTCCGGTCTACGACTGCTCCTATTACGGCTTCCCGATCCATGAAATCGTCGAGATGTGCGTGATGAACATGGGCCAGTACGCCCACGGCAACCAGCCGATCCAGCACATGATCTACCTGTACGACTACGCCGGCCAGCCGTGGAAGACGCAGAAGTGGGTGCGCGAGGTGATGGACCGGATGTACACAGACGAGCCCGACGGCCTGTGCGGCGACGAGGACAACGGACAGACTTCCGCCTGGTACGTCTTCTCGGCCCTGGGTTTCTACCCCGTCTGCTCGGGCTCGGGCCAATACGTGATCGGCGCTCCGCTGTTCACCAAGGCCACCCTGAGCCTGGAAAACGGCAAGCAGTTCGTGGTCAAGGCCCCGAAGAACGGCCCGCAAAACTGCTATATCCAGAGCGCCCGGCTCGGCCGCAAGCCTTTCAACCGCACCTGGATCGGTCACGACGAGATCCAGAACGGCGGGACGCTGACGTTCACCATGGGTCCAGCCCCTCAGAAGGAATGGGGCGCCGCCCCGGACGCCGTCCCCTTCTCGATGTCGCGTCAGGGCCGCTGAGACGATCGTGCAATACGAAACCAGGGAAGCTCCTTATGGATTACCAAACCGATCAACGCATCGTGTTGACCCTCGACGCAGGGGGCACCAATTTCGTCTTCTCCGCCATGCAGGGAAAGAACGAGGTGGTCGCCCCGGTCCGTCTTCCGGCTCACGCCCGGGACCTGGACAAGAGTCTTAATTCCATGGTCGAGGGATTCAAAGCCGTGGCGGGCCAACTGAGCCGCAAACCCGCGGCCATCAGCTTCGCCTTTCCTGGGCCGGCTGATTATCCCCATGGGATCATCGACAACATGGGCAACCTGCCGGCCTACGGAGGAGGCGTCGCTCTGGGGGCGTTTCTGGAAAAGACCTTCGGCGTTCCCGTCTTCATCAACAACGACGGCGACCTCTTCGCCTATGGCGAGGCCATCGCCGGACTGCTCCCCAAAACCAACCGGATGCTGGCCGAGGCGGGCTCGCCCAAGCGATTCAAGAACCTCTTCGGCATCACGCTGGGGACAGGGTTCGGCGCCGGCATCGTCTCGGACGGCAAGCTGTACTTGGGCGACAATTCCAACGCGGGCGAGATCTGGATCACTCGCAACAAGCGCCAGCCCAAGTGCTTCGCGGAAGAAGGCGTGAGCATCCGCGCCGTCCGGGGGTCTTATGCGAAGGCCGCCGGCATCGACGTCGCCCTGGCCCCTTCGCCGAAAGACATCTTCGAGATCGGCATGGGACGCAAAGACGGCAACCAGGCTGCGGCGCGCACCGCCTTCGCCGAGATGGGCGAAGTCATCGGCGACGCCCTGGCCAACGCCATCACGCTGATGGACGGACTGATCGTCATCGGCGGCGGACTGGCCGACGCCTATCCGCTCTTCATCGATGCGGTGTTGGCGGAGATGAACGGAACTATCGAGAGCTACAGCGGCCAGAAGCTGCCGCGGATCGTCCAACGCTGTTTCGATCTGGAGAATCCCGAGCAGCGGCGACAGTTCCTGCAGGGCAACGTCAAGCAGATCAAGGTCCCCCGGACGGACGAGACGCTGCCCTACGACTCGCTCAAACGCCTGGGCATCGGCCACGCCGTGCTCGATACGAGCCGGGCCGTGGCGATCGGCGCCTATGTCTTTGCCCTCAGTCAGTTGGATGCCTGAAAGAACCTGAACCAGAGATCCCCAGAAAGGTCCACTATGATGACGCGAAGAGAGTTCGTGAAAAGCACCACGGCCGTGGCCGCAGGGCTGAGCATGGCGGGATCGGTCTCGAAGGGACAAACGTCGCCTTCGTTCGACTCGAAGCGGCCCGCGCCCGAGAAACGGACGTTCGTCAGCGCCGCGGTCGATCAGACCATCGCCGAGATCAAGCCGCAGATCCGCGACCCGGAACTGGCCTGGATGTTCGAGAACTGCTACCCCAATACGCTGGACACCACGGTCGATTACGAAGTGATCGACGGCAAGCCCGACACCTTCGTCATCACCGGCGACATCGACGCGATGTGGCTGCGGGACTCCACCTGCCAGGTCTGGCCGTACATGCCGCTGATCGCCAAGGACAAGAATCTGGCCTTGATGATCCAAGGGCTGATCAACCGCCAGGCCAAGTGCGTGCGGCTGGACCCCTACGCCAACGCGTTCTACAAGGACATGACCAAGGAATCGGAGTGGAAGTCGGATCGTCCCTCGCCCCAGGCCGGCGTGCACGAGCGCAAGTGGGAGGTCGATTCACTCTGCTATGTGGTGCGTCTGGCCCATGAGTACTATCGCCTGACAAAGGACGCGTCGCCGTTCGACGCCGACTGGGACCAGGCCATGCGTCGAATCGTGGCCACCTTTAAGACCGAACAGCGCAAAGACGGCACGAGCCCGTACCGGTTTTCACGCACGACCAGCGCGATGACCGACGCCCCTGTATTCAACGGCACCGGCCAGCCCATCCGCCCGGTCGGCATGATCTGCTCGATGTTCCGGCCGTCGGACGACGCGACGGTGTTGCCGTTCCTGGTTCCCTCGAATATGTTCGCCG
Organism: Planctomycetota bacterium; assembly: GCA_012517265.1. Lineage (GTDB taxonomy): Bacteria > Planctomycetota > Phycisphaerae > Sedimentisphaerales > Anaerobacaceae > PLanc-01. The sequence goes on from JAAYVJ010000323.1 coordinate 10,622, forward strand.
TTCAGGTGCTGCGCCAATTGGCCAATCTTTACACGAGCGCCCGCAACGACGCGGCATTCGCACGCGAATGCACGGCGTTGGCCGACGAGGTCCAGGCCGCCGTGATGAAATGGGGCACCGCCGAACACCTCGATTACGGACGCATCTACGCCTACGAAGCCGACGGATTCGGCAATCACCTGTTCATCGACGACGCCAATGTGCCCAGCTTGATCGCACTGAGCTACCTGGGAATCCATAAACCCACAGACAAGCTCTATCGCCGCACGCGAAAGTACCTGCTCAGCGGCGACAACCCCTGGTACCTCCGGGGCAAGGCCGCCGAAGGGTACGGCAGCCCCCACACCGGCAAAAGCAACATCTGGCCTATGGGGATCATCCTCCGCGCCCTGACCAGCGACGACGCCAAGGAGATCGGCTCCTGTCTGAACATGCTCAAGACCACGCACGCCGGGACCGGGTTCATGCACGAATCCTTCAACAAGGACAACCCGGCCGATTTCTCCCGGAAGTGGTTCGCCTGGGCCAACACGCTTTTCGGCGAGTTGATCATCGACGTCCATCAGAAATACCCTGAGGTACTCAAGAACACGTAAGGAAGAAAATCCGAAACTCGAAATCCGGATTTCGGATTTGGACCCTGTCGACGTGTGTCAAAGGCCAAGGAACTTCCTCGGCCCTGCTCACGGCATCGGCGGTTTCGCCTCGCCGCCCCAGGTCTTGTTCGGCCTGTTCGTCATGACCAGCCTGAGCGTCGCCCCCTTCATCAGGTCCTCGTGCGTGAAGAAGGGACCGTCAAGCTCCTTGTCGTTCAGAAAGGCGCGGTCGATGTACTTGTTTTCCTTGCTCGCCCCGGGGGCCAGGACGGTGAAGACCTTGCCGTTTTGCAGCGGGATGGTCACCTTCTCGAAGACGGGGCTGCCGATCGTGTAGTAAGGCAGGCCGGGCACCACCGGATAGAAGCCCATCTGGGAGAACACCACGAACGCGCTCATGCCGCCGCCGTCCTCGTCGCCGGGGATGCCGAAGAGGGTGTCCGTGAACCACACGTCCAGCAGCAGGCGGATGCGTTTCTGGGTCTTCCACGGGGCCCCGAAGAAGTTGTAGAGATAGGGGATGTGGAAGCTGGGCTCGTTGCCCATGGAGAACTGCCCGACCATGCCGGTGGAGTCGGGGAACACGGCCTGGAACCCGTACGGCGACTCGTCCAGCGACTCATGGAAAAGCTGGTCGAGACGGGCCTGGGCCTGCGACTTGCCGCCGAGCAGTTCAATCAGCCCGCCGATGTCGTGCTGCACCTGCCAGGCGTACGTCCAGCCGTTGTTCTCGTCGTAGTAGTCGCGGCCGCCGGGACCGCCGTCGAGCTTGGGATTGATCTTGATCCACTGCCCCTGCTCGTCCTTGGGTATGAACAGCCGCTTCTCGGGGTCCCAGAGATTGCGATAGTTGAGCGCGGCGCGTGCGAATTTCTCCTGGTCGTCGGCCTTGCCCAACTCTTTGGCCAACTGCGACAGGACCCAACTGTCGTAGCTCATTCCCAGCGTCACCGCCACGGCCTGGCGCTTCTCCCAACGGTCCACCATGGGCTCAGTCTCCTTCTCGCCAGGACGCAGGGCGGGCATGTAGCCGTGCTCATGGTAGAAGTCGTCGATGGGGCGCTTGGGTAGACCCTGACGCCAGGGAAGCATGGTCGCTTCGGTGACGTTCTTGCGAATCCCTTCATAGGCCTTTTCGATATCGTAGCCGCCGATCCCCTTGCGGTGGGCGTCGAGGAAGATGGCAGAGGAATGGAAGCAATTCATGCACTGGTGATTGCCGTGCACTTCGGGGAAGGTGGGCATCCAGCCGCTCTGCTCGTACATCAGGGTGTAGGAGTTCAGCATGTCCGCCTCGCCGGCGGGATTGATCAGGATGCGGAGCGGATGGTCGGCCAGATACGTGTCCCAGACCCAATCGTCGACGTAGAAAGGCCTGTCGGACTTGTGGACTCTGGCGTCGTACCCGCTGTAGTAGAGGCCGCCCTCGTTGATGTTGACCATGCGCTCGTAAGTGCGATAGAGAGCGGTGTAGAACGTTCGCTTCTGGGCCTCCGTCCCACCTTCGACGCTGATCTTACCGAGTGCCTCATCCCAGGCGGCTTTGCCCTGGCGAGTCATCTCTTCAAAGCCTCTCGAACCGACCTCGGCGGCGAAGTTCTTGCGGGCCTGATCGACGCTGACGTAGGAGATGGCGTATTTGAGCAGGACGGCCGCCGGAGCCTCGGCGTTCAGAGAGATGGCGAAGCGACTGGGCCCCGGCTCGAAGGCGACCCCACTGACAGGTTGGCCCTCGACGTCCGTAAGCTGGGCGTAGCAGTAGGCCGTCATGACCCGCGTCACCGGCTCCACGCCCCGCGTGGTGTACCGGATGGTCTCTTCCAAACGGAAGCTCGACCCGTCCAGAGCGGCTCCCTGCATGCGATCGGCGCCACGAATCAACAGGTTCTTGCGCACGCCCGCCGGGAACTCGACCTTGTAGATCGCGCACGTGCGGCCGGGGACGAAGCCGACCGTGATGTCGTCATCGATCAGGTATGTGGAGTACTGCCAGGGATGGCGGACCTCCAGGTCCTGGTCGCGGGTCATGCGGCGGTCCCAGCCGCCGGCGGTGATTTCGCCCGTGCTGAAACGCATCTGCATGATCCCCCAACTGCGATGCTCGGTCACCTGCAGAGGGAACGCGGTGATCTGATCGTCGATATAGTTGTCGCTGATCGGAATCATGCGGATCATCTGGTTGGGCAGGTGGTAGGTCGGATAGGTGGGCACGAGCAGCTTGGCCACGTTGCCGATCGTGGGGTCCACGTACATGGAGTTGTCGATCGCCTGCACGACGGCAGCCGAGAGAAGCAACAGGGTCAACGACAGGATTCGAGGTCTTGCGAGCGATGTCTTCATTCCGTAGTTTCCTTCAGTCCAGCACGTGTGTTTCAACCCGGCCCTACAGCCGTAGAGGGGACCGCCGCGTGTTCTGCTCCGCAGCAATACCCCAATCATTTGTCACTACTCTACGTCTTTGCCCCAATGTGAGACAACGGAAATATCCAGCCTTGTGTGGGTTGGTCGCAACAGATCAGTCCGCCTGCCGCGGGCGGGACGACCGCACCCGCTTTCTCAAGGCGCCGAACAGATGTGATTGACGAGCCAGAGGCGAAACCGTACTGTGTAGCGTCAGCATCCAGGACCTTTCAATGGGCGTCTGGGACTCTCGAGAGCCGCCGTCGCAGAAAAGAAGATTGGCAGGATGTCGAGTCGGTCTGAGCCGGACCGACCGACCAGGAGACCATGAGATGGCAAGCATGACGAACTCGGCCGCGGGAGAAGGGAGCCCCCTCCCCTCCGCCGCCGGCAGGACGTACTACGGACCGTTTGCGATCATGACCACGCTCTTCTTCATGTGGGGCTTCATGACGGTCTTCAACGACATCCTGATTCCGAGGTTCAAGGAGGCCTTCGAACTCAACTATTTCCGCGCGATGCTGGTGCAATTCGCCTTCTTCGGCGCCTATGGCGTCGGCTCGCTCCTGTATTTCGTGATTTCCGTGACGACGGGCGACCCGATCGCCAAGATGGGCTACAAGAACGGCGTGGTGGCGGGCCTGGTGATCTCCGCGGCGGGCAGCGCTCTGTTCTGGCCGGCGGCCAACGCCACGTCCTATCCGATGTTCCTGGCGGCGTTGTTCATCGTCGGCCTGGGCTTCGCCATGCTGCAGATCGCGGCCAATCCCTACGTCACGATCCTCGGTCCGGAAAAAACGGCGTCGAGCCGGTTGAACCTGGCGCAAGGGTTCAATTCCATCGGCACGACCATCGGACCGCTCATCGGCGGCTACCTGATCTTCCAGTACTTTGCCCGCACGGGCGCCCACGGCGCGGAATCGGTTAAGGCGCCCTACCTGGCGTTCTGCATCATCTTTCTCGCGCTGGCGGGGGTGTTCTGGTTCATCCGCCTGCCGCACGTGGGGGAAGGCAAGATCGAGCCCGGCGCCGGCGCGCTGAAGTACCCTCACGTGGTCCTGGGCGTCATCGGGATCTTCATGTATGTCGGCGGCGAGGTGACGGTCGGCAGTTCCATCATCAACTTCCTCGGCCAGAAGAACGTGGCGGGCCTGTCGGAGGTGGAGGCCAGCAAATACGTTTCCATCTACTGGGGCGGCCTGATGATCGGACGGTTCATGGCCGCGGTGATGCTCAGCGAGATGCGGGCCGTGAGGAAACAACTGCTGCTCGCGATCATTCCCCTGCTGGCGTGGCTGTTCCTGTGGGTGGCCAAGAGCGCGCCGCTCGACGCGCTGCAGGGATCGGCGGACGCCTCGGTGTGGACCCTGTGGCGTGATGGATTCCTGGCGAACTGGCCTGTGTTCAAGGTGTACCTGCCGTTCGTCGGCCTGTGCTGGCTGCTCTTCCAGGTCGGCCGCTCGCACGCCGCCAGGACGCTGGTCATCTTCTCGCTGACCGTCGTGGCGCTGTTGCTGACCGCGATCCTCGGGCAGGGCGAGGTGGCGATGTGGTGCGTCGTGGCGGTGGGCCTGTTCACCTCGATCGGCTGGTCGAACACCTTCTCGCTCGCTCTGGAAGGCACGGGAGTCTACAAGAGCCAGGTCTCATCCCTGCTGGTCATGGCCATCATCGGCGGCGCGATTCTGCCGCCGCTGCAGGGACGCATCGCCGACCACTGGGGATTGCAGATCTCGTATCTCGTGCCGCTGGCGGCCTATGGTTACGTCGCCTTCTATGGCCTGATCGGCCACCGCATCGGACGCGGCAGGCAGCTTGCATCGTAACAGGCAATACCTGTGGCGCCCGGAGGGAACGAGCATGGCCCGGTGGTGCATGCGTGTGCCAGCCGGCCTTGCGCCGCACCGTGGCGCAGATCTGGGTGTTCGCGCGGCCGGTGTGCTCGGAATCCGGCCGTACATACACTCCGAAGATCTTGTGCACCCCACGCCGTGCCTTGCCATGCGGGCGTCATTCGAGTACACTGGTGAAGGCATCGTGACAAGATGTTCTTCTCTCAGGGTAAGGGCAAGGAATGAACCACACGCTGACCGTTGCGACCCGCCGGGGGGAGTTGGCCCTCACCCAGACTCGGATCGTCATCGCCGCACTGAAGGTCAGGCATCCCGGGTTGGAGATTCGCGTCCGGGAGATCACCAGCAGCGGCGACCGCGACCGCCAAACCGCTCTATGGGACCTCAAGGACACCGGCTTCTTCACCTCGCAACTGGAGGAGGCGCTGTTGGCGGGCGAGGCGGACCTGGCGGTGCACAGCTTCAAGGACCTGCCTACGCGCGAGCGACCCGGGCTGGCCGTCCCGGCGATCTACGGCCGCCAATGGCCCGAGGACTGCCTGCTGGCGAAGCGACCGGTCAGGACCCTGGGCGATCTGCCACCCGCGGCGAAGGTGGGTACCTCCAGCCTCCGAAGGGCGGCGCAATTGCGGCGCATGCGACCGGATCTGGAACTGGTCCCGCTCCGCGGCAACGTCCGGACCCGCATCAACAAGCTGCACGAGACGAATCTGGATGCCATCGTCCTCGCCCGTGCCGGCTTGGAGCGGCTGGGGCTGACCGAGGTGATTACCCTCGTGTTCGACCCCCGGGAATTCGTCCCGGCCCCGGCCCAGGGGGCTCTGGCCATTCAGACGCGCAGCGACGATGAATCCACGGTGTCGATTGTCCGCTCCATCGATGACCCGTTGTCGCGAGCCCTGGCCCTGGCGGAGCGGCAGGTGTTGACCACAATGCAGTGCGGTTGTCATGCCCCGGTGGGCGTCTACGCGGAGGCGCGGGGCGAGACCGTCGAAGTGCATGCGTTCATCGCGGGCGTGAACGGCCGCAACATGATCTGCCGGCAGGCCCAGGGGCCGCTGTCCCAGGCGGTAGAGGTCGGCAAGCGGGTGGCCCGGGATTTGCTCGATGCGGGCGGCCGGGAGATCCTCCGCGAGTTGGAGAGAGAGCCGGTGGCCCGACCGTCAGAGACGGCGAGGCCTATGCATCCGGGCAAACCGATGGCCTACCTCGTGGGGGCCGGCCCCGGACGGGCGGACCTGATCACGCTGCGCGGGGCCGAACTGCTCAAGAGCGCCGACTGCATCATCATCGACAAGCTGGCCAACCCGGCCTTGCTGGGGCTGGCCCGCGTGGACGCCGAGATCATCCGCGTGCCCAAGCGGATCGGTCCAGGCTCGTTCACCCAGGACCAGGTGACCCGCCTCCTCGTGGACAAGGCCCTGGAGGGCAAGACGGTCGTGCGTCTCAAGGGCGGCGACCCGTGCCTGTTCGGCCGCTGCACGGAGGAGGCGACGGCGCTGAATGAGGCGGGCGTGCCGTTCGAAATCGTCCCGGGCGTCACGGCCGCGATTGCCGCCGCCGAGTACACCGGCATCATGCTCACCGACCGGCGCTACAGTTCCCAAGTCGCCTTCATCACCGGCCGGGAGGCCGAGGGCAAGGACGAAACAAATATCGATTGGGACGTACTGGCCAAGTTCCCGGGCACGCTGGTGTTCTACATGGGCATCGGCGCTCTGCCTTCGATTGTGGCCAGTCTGATGAGCCACGGTATGTCGGCTCAGACGCCTGTGGCTCTGGTGGCCGAGGCGACGCATCCGAGCCAACGGGTAGTGAAAGCCCCTCTGGAAGAAATCGTCGAAGCGTGCACCCGCGGGCAGATCGAGCCGCCGGCGTTGATCATCGTCGGCGAGGCGGCCCGGGGCGAGCCAGCCCTGAACTGGTTCATGCGCCAGCCCCTGTTCGGCAAGGGGATCGTTCTCACGCGGGATGCTCCGGGCAACGCGGCCTCCGCGCGCGAGGTCATCGCCCGGGGCGGCCGGCCGATCGAGTACCCCACGATCGCCATCAAACCCCTGATCGACGGCAACGAGTTCCTCCGTACGCTGGCCGAGTTCAAGAGCTACGACTGGATCGTCTTCACCAGCGCCAACGGCGTGCAGGTCTTCTTCGAGGCTCTGCGGAATTTGAGCAAGGACGCGAGAGTCTTGGGCGGAATGAGGATCGCGGCCATCGGGCCGCGGACGGCCGAGTGCCTTCGCGAGGCGGGGATTCGGGCCGACTTCGTGCCCGAGGTTTTCACAGGCAAGGAACTTGCCCGACAGCTCATCAACTACACGGAACTGCGGAACAAACGGATTCTGCTGCTGCGCTCGGAGATCGCCTCCGACGAACTGGTGAAAGGGCTGGAAGCAGGCGGGGCCGCGGTAACGGACATCTCGATCTACACCGCCGTCCAGCACCGGGGCGACGACAAGGCCCTGATCGAACAGATGAAGCAGGGCAAGGTCCATTGGCTGACCTTCGCCAGCCCCTCGGCGGTGCGGGCCTTCTTCGACCAGATCCCGCCCGAAGCGGTGCGCTCGCACGAGCTGAAGGTCGCCTCCGTCGGGCCGGTGACCTCGAAGGAATTGGCCCGGATCGGGGTGCGGGTCGACGTCGAGGCGATCGAACATACGATCGACGGCATGCTCGACGCCGTCGAGAACGTGGAGAAAGCTTGAGCATCGCGGGAATTCACGCGGCTCCTGCGGATGGTCGAGCGAAGTTGTCTCACGCGCATTCCGCCTGCCGTCAACTGACGGGACACAATGGGAAGAGAATGCATCACGATCGAGAACCCGATAGACCGACAACACCCGCGCCGACATACCACGGCGGCCCCCATGGGCCTATCCTGTCTCTCTCCGGACGATCACCTCTTGCACGCTCGGTCGCTCAACCCAATTTCCTCGTCGCTCAAGTAACAGGCTGGATCGGGAGCCCAAGGGTCGCCCGTGTGGCAGTCCGCCCGGACACGAAGGCTGCCGCCGCAGGCGTCGAAGAAGCGGCATAGGCGGCAGCGGCCCTTGATGTACGAGCGACGGTCACGCAGGCCCTGGAGCAGCGGCTCGTCGGGATTGGTCCAGATCTCGCTGAAGGGCTTCTCGTGGATGCTGCCCAGGTCGTAGTGCCACCAGAACTGGTCGGGGTGGACACGGCCGTTGTAATCAATGCAGCCGATTCCGACACCGCTGCTGTAGAGACCCCCGCCGTTCCAGGTGAGCAGTTTCCAAACCTCCCCCGCCCGGGGCGACCCCTCGGCCAGGAGCTTCAAGTACAGGTAGACGCCGTCCACGTGGTTGTCCACGGTCAGGATATCCGTCCTGCGGCCGGACTCCTTGAACCGGCGCGTCTTGGCCAGGATGCGATCTAGCGCGGCGCGGGTCTGGGCGTGGGTCAGGTCCTCGCCGGCAATGCTCGCCCCCCGGCCACTGGGGACCAGATGGTAGAAGCAGGCCCGCTCGATGCCCTGGGCCTCAAAGAAGTCGAAGAGGCCCTCCAGATCCTGGACATTTCGCTTCGTGAGCGTCAAGCGCAGGCCGATCCGCACGCCAGCCTCCTGGCAGTGGCGGATGCCGCGCACCGCCCATTCGAACGCTCCGGGAACACCCCGGAACTTGTCGTTGATCGGACCGATGCCATCGAGACTGATCCCCACGTAGGACACCCCGAGCCGCTGGATCTCCCTGGCCTTGTCCTGGCCGATCAGCGTGCCGTTGGTGGAGATGACCGTCCGCAGCCCCTTGCCCACGGCGTACTCGATCAACTCGAGCAGGTCCGGCCGCATCAGCGGCTCGCCTCCCGAGAACAGAATCGAGGGCACGTCGAAAGCTGCCAGATCGTCGATCACCTCCTTGGCCTTGGCGGTGGTAATCTCATTGCAGGGTTTCTCCAGACCGCTGTCGTTGTAGCAATGGACACATCGCAGGTTGCAGGTGCGGGTGATGTTCCACACGACGATGGGCCTGCGCTCCGAGGCCTTGGCAGGAACCGCCTCACCCGAGTGCTCGCCGGAACCCTTTCGGCCGTAACGAAGCCAGTCGCCCGGCGTAATCTGATCGCAGTACAACTTGCTGATATTGATCATCGCGAAACCATTTTCTATCTACGATTCTGGATTCAGCCCACAGGCAACCCTTCCTGGAGGGTCGCCAGAATTCCGCGTTCAACGCTGCTGTCACAATGGGCTACTTCCACAGGTATCCCCGATGAACACAAGCCATCCGCTACGCCCCGCAGCCTTGTCAAATATGATAAACCAAAGGATATCAGCAGTGTACTTGCTTGCCTGTATCAAGGCAAGCGGTCTTCGGTTTCCACCGACCCGGGAGCCCTCCATGCCCTGCTCATCTCCTTCCAGACGCGAGCTTCTTTCGGTACAGGCGGCTCACCGGAAGTTGAACCCGGAACACCACGCCCGCTGCCGGCAGGGCTTCCGTTACGATCTTGCCCCGGTGAGTGACGACGATCTGTCCTGTGATGGCCAGACCGACATGACGAGAAGACAGTATCCTCGGAATTGGGACGATGTCATGAACGCGAACGCTTCCGCCGCGAAGCAAGGGTGTATAGTATGCCGTAGGTGGGTCC
>JAAYVJ010000324.1 GCA_012517265.1 Planctomycetota bacterium
GAACAGTCCGCCTACCGGGAGCTGCTGAAGCTGCGGGAGCGAGAGCACCAGGTGGCCCGCAGCCGCAACAATTCGAACAGGGCCAGCGCCAATTCCGAGCAGTTCCAACAGCAATTGCAGCAGTTGGAGCTCACGCAGCGGGAGGATCGCTACGAAACCCAGCGCATGGCGCAATCCCAGCAACAGACGGAGAGACAGGAGGACCTCCAGGCCCTCAACCGGCTTCGCGATCTGGCCCGGCGACAGAACGAAATGACCGATCGGTTGCGAGAGGCCGAAGCGGCTCTCCGGCAGGCACGCAGCGAACAGGAGCGTCAGGAAGCCCTGCGGCAATTGAAGCGGCTGCGGGATGAGCAGATGGAGGCTCTTCGGGACGTGGACGATCTCCAGCAGCGGATGGAAAACCAGCAGAATCGCCAGCGAATGGTCGAGGCCAGAGAGCGACTCGACGACTCCCGCGAGCAGATCCGCCAGTCCACCGAGGCCCTGGAGCAGGGGATGCTCTCCCAGGCGATCACCGCGACGGCCCGCGCCGGCCAACAGCTCGAACAGATGCGGGAGGAATTCCAGCGACGCACGTCCAGCCAGTTCTCCGACGCCATGCGGGACATGCGAGATCAGGCCCGGGAACTCGACGAGGAGCAGAACCGAATCGCCGATGAAATGCAACGGCAGATCGAGGCAAGACAACGCTCTCTTGCAGGCGACAACATGAGCCGGGAGCTTGCGGAACGGATCGAGAGACAGAGACAGGCCATGGACGAACTGGTCGACCAGATGAAGACGACCAGCGAACAGGCGGAGGTTTCCGAACCACTGCTATCGAGGAAACTCTACGACACGCTTCGCGAGACCGACACGGAGAATCTCAACCGAGCCCTGCAGGCCACGGGCGAACTGCTCCGCCGGGACTTCCTGCCCCAGGCGAAAGAGATCGAACGCCGGGCGGGCGAGGGCATCGAGGGCCTTCGCGAGGGCGTCGAGCAAGCCGCTCGCAACGTGCTTGGCGACGAGGCCGAGGCATTACGGCTGGCACAACGACAACTCGATGAGTTGATCCGGGACGTGAACGACGAGGTCGCCCAGGCCGCCGGAGCACAGAGGACGCAATCCGACGACGCCAACGAACCCACACGGAGAGCCGGCCGACGACAGGCGAATGCCCAGCAAGGAATGAGAGACAATCCGCAAGACAGCGGCGAGGAACAGGACCAACCTCGTCCCGGAGAGACTGCCGGGGCCGGAGAACGTCAGCAGGCGCAGGAGAACGGCTTGCAACGAGGTTCTCGTCGCGGCCAGACTCGGGGCAATCAGAACGAACGAACCGATCCGACCGGCCGGGGAGGCGTGCGAACGGACGGCGGGCCGCGAGACGATCAAGGCGACCGAGGCCCCTTCACCGGCGAGGATTTCCTCACGTGGTCGGACAGGCTCCGCGACGTGGAGGATATGCTTCCCGACCGGGACCTTCGCGACAACGCAGCGCGAGTCTGGGACCGCGCCCGAGCGGTGCGAGCCGAGTTCAAGCGACATGGGAAAGAGCCTCAGTGGGACCTGGTCAAAAGCCAGATCATGGACCCGCTGGCCCAGTTGCGACAGCGTGTGACAGAGAGGCTGGCCCAGCTTCAGTCCGATGAGGCTCTCGTCCCGATCGATCGCGATCCGGTGCCCGACCGCTTCGCGGATGTCGTGCGGTCGTATTTCGAAAACCTGGGGCGGCAAGAGAACCCATGATCCAACCGGCGAACATCACGATCCCCGTGACCGACTGGATCTGGCCGGCGGGCGCCGTGCTCGCGGCGGCTCTGAGCCTGCTGGCCTGGTCCTATCGACGCAGCCCGGCGGCCGGACCGGTCCCCCGGATTGCCTTGGGCCTCAAGCTCCTGGGGATCGTCGCTTTGGCCCTGTGTCTGCTCGAACCGATCTGGAGCGGCAGACGGGCCACCTCCGGCGCCAATGTCGTCGTGGTCGCCGCGGACAACAGCCGGAGCATGAACATCCGCGACGACGGCAGCGCCCAGACTCGCGGCGAGGTTCTGCGTCGGACCCTGGAAGCCGGCAAGGAAGACTGGCTCGCTTCACTGGCCGGCACATTCCAGATTCGCCAATACCTGTTCGATTCCCGGCTGCGCCGCACCTCGGACTTCTCGGACCTGGCGTTCGACGGCGCGTCCACCTCGCTGGGCGCCGCTCTGCGGACGCTGGCCGAGCGATACAAGGGAAGACCTCTGGCGGGCGTGCTTCTGTTGACTGACGGCTGCGCCACGGACCTGAGCGAACAACTTCCCGACCTGTCCGGCCTCCCTCCAGTCTATCCCGTTCCGATCGGCAGGGACCGACCCCGGCGCGACTTGGCCCTGGGCAATATCACGGTCAGCCAGACATCCTTCGAGGACGCACCGGTGACCATTCAGGCCGACGGGGAAGCCGTCGGGTTCGCGGAGGACACCGCCGTCGTCGAGTTGCTCGATGCCGCCGGCAAGTCGATCGAACGGCAGCAGTGGACACCCGGCCGCAACGACGACAAGCGGACGTTCCGTTTTCGCCTGCGTCCCGATCGAAGCGGCGTCCTGTTCTATCGGCTTCGCATCGCGGACGCGGCACAAGAAGCCTGGCAGGAGAATCCGGAGCAACCCTCGGAGGCGACGCTGGCGAACAACACGAGGACGATCCTCGTGGATCGCGGCAAGGGGCCTTACCGCATCCTGTACGTCGCCGGCAGACCCAACTGGGAACTCAAGTTCCTCAAGCGGGCCATCGAGGAAGACGAGCAGGTGCAACTGGTCACGCTGATCCGCGTGGCGAAGCGGGAACCCAAGTACGACTGGCGAGGCCACGCCGGCGAAACGAGCAATCCGTTCTACCGCGGCTTCGACGTCCAGGACAAGGAGCAGGTGGAACAGTACGACCAGCCCGTCCTCGTGCGGCTGAACACCCGCGACCGCGACGAACTCCGCGACGGCTTTCCCAAGTCCGCGGAGGAGTTGTTCGAGTATCACGCGATCATCCTCGACGACGTCGAGGCGGAGTTCTTTTCCCGCGATCAGATGGACCTGATCCGGCGGTACGTCGCCCAGCGGGGCGGCGGCTTCTTCATGCTCGGCGGCAAGGAGTCCTTCCAGAAAGGCGGCTTCGAACGCACGCCCATCGCGAGCATCCTGCCGATCTACCTGGATCCGATGCCTCCCGCCAAGGCCGGCGCCGGGGTACGACTGAGCCTGACCCGCGAGGGCTGGCTCCAGCCGTGGGCCCGGCTTCGCGACAATGAGAAAGATGAGCAGCAGCGGCTCGGGGAGATGCCGGAATTCCTGGTGGCCAATCGGACGAGGGCGGTCAAGCCGGGGGCGAGAGTCGTCGCCACGATCGACGCGAATGACTCCCAGCATCTGCCCGGCCTGGTCGCCCAGCAAATCGGCAGCGGGCGATCCGCGGCCCTCGTCGTCGGCGACCTCTGGCGCTGGGGCATGCGAAAACCCGAGATGCACGAGGACATGGACAAGTTCTGGCGGCAAACGCTGCGATGGCTGATCGCCGATGTGCCTCCGAGGGTTTCGCTTCAGGCGAACCGGAAGCTCGACGAGACGAACCAGCCTGTCTCCCTCCAGGTCCGCGTTCGGGACAAGGCCTTCGAGCCGATGGACAACGTGACGGTCTCGATGGAAGTGCTCGAACCCGGCGGAAGCTCGGTTCGATTGACCGCTGTGCCCGCGTCCACGGAGAGCGGACAATTCGAGGCCACGTACGTCCCACGCGCCAGCGGCGGCTATTGCGCCCACGTGACGGCCACCGACGCCAAAGGCGGCAGAGTGGGTGAAGCCGAGACCGGGTGGGCGGTCGATCTGGAGGGCCGTGAGTTCGCTTCCATAAGGGCGAATCGGGCGTTTCTCGAAAAGATCGCCCGTCAAACAGGAGGCCGCGTCGTGGAGCCGGACGAGTTGAACAAATTCGCCCGCGATCTGCCGCAACAGAACGCACCGATCAGCGAGGTCTGGGTCAGGCCGCTGTGGGATCTGCCGGGGGTTGTGCCGGCGGTGTTCTTGTTCAGCCTCGCCTGTTTCATTGCCGAGTGGGCGCTTCGACGCTGGAAGGGACTGCCGTGAGGACCTTATTGACCTTATTGGCCTTGTTGACTGGCGCGGCTGCCACGGAGCCGGAGAATGCCCTCTCGCCTGGGTCTCAGACGGTGATCGTTGTCGTGGGGGCCGCCGGGGCCCCGGAGTATGCGCCGCAATTCGCCCGGTGGGCGAATCTCTGGAAGCAGGCCTGCGCAAAGGGAGATGCCGAGTTCATCGGCATCGGCCTGGACCCGAATGGGGGCACGTCGGATCGCGCGAGGCTCCAGGAGATCCTGGCGAAGCAGCCTCAGCAGACGGCGGCTCCTCTGTGGCTGGTCCTGATCGGCCACGGCACGTTCGACGGCCAGGTGGCTCGATTCAATCTCCGCGGGCCCGATGTCTCAGCGAACGATCTTGCCGAATGGCTCAAACCGATGGACAGGCCCCTGGCGGTGATCAATACCGCCTCCGCCAGCGGGCCGTTCATGAAAGAGCTTTCGGCCCCCGGCCGGATCGTGGTCACCGCCACCAAGAGCGGCTTCGAGCACAACTACGCGCGGTTCGGCCAGTACCTGGCCGAGGCCATCGCCCAGCCACAGGCCGATCTCGACAAGGACGGCCAGACCTCTCTGCTCGAAGCCTATCTCACCGCTTCCCATGCGGTCGCCGCGTTCTACACCGCAGCCGGCCGGCTCGCGACGGAGCACGCCCTGCTCGACGACAACAGCGACGCCCTGGGCACGCCCGCCGATTGGTTCCGCGGCATTCGCCCGGTGCGGAAAGCAAGCGACGACGCCTCGCTCGACGGCTATCGGGCCCACCAGTTCCACCTGGTCCCCAGCCCGACGGAGGCCGCGATGCCGCCGGAATTGCGGGCGAAGCGGGACCAGCTCGAACTCCAGATCATCGAGCTGCGGGATGCAAGATCGCAGTATTCGCAGGCCGACTATTTCTCCAAGTTGGAGCCTCTCGTCCGCGAGATCGCCGCAATCTACGAGCAGGTCCGGCCGTCGGGGAATCGTTGACTCCCTCAGTCGATCGTCCTTTCCACAAGGAATGGGCCTTCGGCCTTGTGTGGACAACCTCCGGCGGAGCGGATAGAGTTGAACCCTGGCAGCCAGCTCAGGACCGTCATGTACCATTTAGGATTAAGGAGATCTGATCGATGATGAAGAACGACAGCCTCAGTCGCCGCAGTTTCCTGTTCAGGGGCGCGGCGGCCGTCGGCGCCGCAGCGGCGTGGCCGGCGATCGTGCCCTCGACCGTCTTTGGGGCCGCGGCGCCCAGCAATCGAATCACCTTGGGCATGATCGGCATGGGTCTGCAGATGGGCGGCCACTTTCAAGGGATGCTCAACCGCAAAGACGTGCAGATCCTGGCCGTGTGCGATGTGGACAAGAGGAAACGCGAGAGCGCCAAGAGCCAGGCCGAACGGGCGTACGCCGGGCAGACCGACAGCGGGACGTACAAGGGCTGCGACGCGTATCTGGAGTATGAAGAGGTCTGCGCCCGGCCGGACATCGATGCCGTCATGATCGTGACCCCCGACCATTGGCATGCCATGTGCTCGCTGGCGGCCATCAAGGCAGGCAAAGACGTCTTCTGCCAGAAGCCCATGACCCTGACAATCCGC
>JAAYVJ010000325.1 GCA_012517265.1 Planctomycetota bacterium
GACGCTTGACCACCTCCCGTGTCTCGCTTGTCATGCAGTCGAACCTCCCCCTTCAAAGGTCGCGACAACTCGCTTGTCGCGTGTCGATGCGAACGGGGTCTACAAGGCCGCCAGGGCTTCCATCAGCTTCGGGATGATCTCCGACGACGGCACCATCGCGACCTTCTCTCCGTTGCGATAGAAGTAGGCCTTGTCCGTACCGGCGCAGACCGCGAAATCGGCGTCGGCCGCCTCGCCGGGTCCGTTCACGACGCAGCCCATCACCGCGATGCGAAGGGGCCTGTCGATCGCGTGCAGGGCGCGCTCGACCCGCCGGGCCAGCTCGATCACGTCGATTTCGGTCCGTCCACACGTGGGGCAGACGATCAGCTCCGGGCCGCGACGCTCCCGCAGACCCAGCGAGACCAGGATCTCCTTGGCCATGCCGGTCTCGATCACCGGGTCTCCCGCCGCGCTGACGCGAATCGTGTCGCCGATCCCCTCCGACAGCAGGGCCCCCAGGGCGATGGCGGACGGGATTCTCGCGTGCTCGGGCAGTCCGGCGTGGGTGAGGCCCAGGTGGAGCGGGTAGCGGAAGACCTGCGCGATCCGTCGATTGACCTCGATGGTCCGCATCGTGTCGCTGGTCTTGGCGCTCAGGACGATCCGGTCGAATCCGCGGTCCTCGAAGAGCCGCACGTACTGGCGCATCTCCGCGAGCATGTGGTCCACCCGTTCCTCGGGCGGGATCGGCTCCTTCGTCAGGTCGCGGATGCTGGCTTCGTTGACGCCGATGCGGATCGCGACGCCGTGGGACTTCGCGGCGTCGAGGATGCGATGGATGTCGTCGCGGCTCTTGACGTTGCCGGGGTTCAGGCGGATCTTCGCGGCGCCGCCTTCGATGGCCTCGATGGCCCGCGCCGGGCTGAAGTGGATGTCCGCCACCAGGGGCACGCCCGCCTGCGGGACGATCCTGGCGAAGGCCTCGGTGTCGGCCCGTCGGGGCACGGCCAGGCGGACGATCCCGCAGCCGGCCCGAACCAGTTCCTCGATTTGTCCCAGGCAGCGGTCGACGTCCGTCGTGGGGACCTTCGTCATCGACTGGATCACCACGGGGGCGCTGGAACCGAGCGGCACGGAGCCTACGTGCACGGTTGTGGTCGTTCTTCTTGTAATCACGCGAGGATTGTAGCTTGCCTTGTCGGTGCGAGCAACCTAAAATGCGTTCCCTGTTCCGAACGCCTCAACGGAGCGATTCGAATGGACAGGCGATTGACGGTGGGTATTCGACGGTGGTCCCCCCCGGTGGGTTCAGTCCTGCTATATCTCGGCCTCGCGGCGGTCCTGGCGTACGCGGCGATGGGGCTTGTGCTGTTCGTCATGCAGCCCAGGCTGGTGTACCGCCCTACACGCGATGTGGCCTTCACCCCGGCCCAGCGAGACCTGCCGTATGAAGACGCCGTGTTCCGCAGTTGCGATGGGGTGAAACTCGCCGGCTGGTATGTCCCCGCAGAAGGAGCCCGCTTCACAGTCCTGTTCTGCCACGGCAACGCCGGCAACGTCATGCACACGATGGACGCCGCGAGCCAGTTCCATGAGATGGGGCTCAACTGCCTGGTGTTCGACTACCGAGGCTACGGCGACAGCGAAGGTACGCCCACAGAGGTCGGGACATATCTCGACGCAAGGGCCGCCTTCGACTGGCTGACGCAGACCAAGGGAGTGCCCGCCGAGCGGATCATCGTCTGCGGCCGCTCGCTGGGGGGCGCGATCGCCGCCCGGGTGGCCGCGGAAGTCCAGCCGGCGGCCCTGGCGCTCGAAGGGGCGTTCACCTCCTACGCCGACATTGGGGCCCATTTCTATCCCTATATGCCGGTCCGCCTGTTCGCCAGGTACCGCTACAACACGCGGGAATTCGTCCGCCAGGTCCGCTGCCCCGTACTGGTAGTCCACAGCAGGGACGACCAGGTCGTGCCTGCGGTCTTCGGCGATCGACTGTTCCAGGCGGCCGCAGAGCCCAAGCAGTTCGCCGAGATCGCCGGGGGACACACCGACGGCTTCCTGTCCTCGGCGGATCAGTACAAGGAGGCCTGGGCCCAATGGCTGGACTTCCTGGCCAATCGCGACCCCGACGGCGAGACGTCCAGCTCATCCCGGCCCAAGACGACGCGCGGCTCTTTCTGACGCAGAGGCCCGTCGCCCCGCTTGCTGACATACGACCTGCGTTCTCGCGGGGGCTCGGCCGTCCTGCCGTGGATGCCCCAGGCGGCCTATCGCAGGCGGACGGCATCGAGAGGTTGAACGCAAGCACCGGATCGCTTGCGTCTCTCAACTGATCACCCCGGAATCGGGACTTTTGCGATCCTTTGTTTCGAAAATCCTTGCTGCGGCAAACCAGGGGCAATATCGTACGATGCACGTGTGGTTCAGGTTCGCCAATCCAATCTGAGCGATGGAGGCAGGCCATGGTTCCCAAGCATACGTTGTCCTTCTCCCCGTACCTCTTCCTCTACGTGATTCTCCTGCCGGCTGGTTTGACCTTTGCCGGATCTCTCATCCCCTCCTCCAAGGGGTTGAAGACGCCGTCTGACGGGACCTCGCGGCTCAAGCTCGCTCCGTTGAATCCCGATTTCGTGGCTTGGCGCACAAGAAGGCAGGCAGTGAGAATCGCCTCGCTTGCCGGAGGCACGCCGCAAGGGATTGCTCCTTCCCCGGTTGGCGATTCCCATCTATGCCGCGGAGGGCCGTCCAGTGCGATCCGCGTCGCGACGCCAACCCGGTACGACCTACGGTCTTATGGATAGGTCACACCGGTGAAGAACCGGGGAGCGTGCGGCGCGTGCCGGGCTTTCGCGACTTGCAGTTCGCTGGAGAGTTGGCTTCTGAAGAACGCCGGCAGCTCCGACCAGGGGCCGTCAATCTGCGGGATCGCGGTGTCTTGAGGCGCCGCCGCAGCCAGTCCGCTCGCGAAGGCGGGAAACGCCGCCCCGACATGGACTCTCGACATGGCCCTATCCTCCACAGAGCGATTCGGTCACTTCAACTCCACCGATCCGTTCCCGCTTTCGATGTGGATTTTGCCTTGGCCGTCGCCGATCTTGCCGGTGATCTTGTTGCGGCTGATCTCCCCGCTGACGGTGATGGGCAGCGCGGTCTTCACCGTCCCGAAGTTGGCGTTCAGGCTCACCTCGCCGGCGAAACCAGTCGGAGCGGTGAAATCGACGCCGCCGAACGAGCTTCGCACCCGAGCGTTGAGGTCCGCCGGGGCGGCGGGGGAGCAGGCGATGTTGACGCCGCCGTTGCCGGAGACCGCCGAGAGGTTCGACGCCGTGACATCCGTGGCGCGAAGGCTTCCGAAGGATGAGTACAGATCCACTGTCTTGGTCTTGGCGCCGGCGATTTCGACGCTTCCATTGCCGGAGTTCAGCGTGACCGAATCGCCCCGGAGACCGCCGGCCGCGATGGCTCCGAACGACGATCTCGCGTCGCAGACGCCGAAAGAGGCGTTGGTGATCCCGATCCGGCCGTTGCCGCTCTTGAGCTTCAGATCGCCGTCGGCGAAGTCCTCGAATGTCATGGCTCCGAAGGAGGTCTCGGCGGTCGTCTGTCCCCTCAGTCTGGTTGCGGTGATGGCTCCGTTTCCGCTGTTCAGGTCGATCGACGGTCCCGTCACATCCCGGCAATCGATCGATCCGAAGGAGGTGCGCAGGTCGGTCTTGCCGCGAACGTCCTGGACCTTGATCGCGCCGTTGCCGCTCTTGCCATCGAGGCGGCCTTCGACATGGGACACGTCCAGACTGCCGAAATTGCTCTCGCACCGTACGTTCATGCGCCGGGGCATCGTGATCGTGTAGCTGACGCTGATCCACCGATGGTCCTGCAGATCGGGCTCTTTCGAGCGGATCTTGAGCGTCGATCCGGCGGGCTGGCCGACGATCTCCACCTGCTCGGCCAGGCCCTTGGCCTCTTCCTCCGTCGGGGCCTGCGCGGTGATCTTGGCGATGACGTTGCAGTCGGCGACGTCGGCCCCCGTGACGGTGACCGAGCCGACTTTGGAGAGTGCGTCAATCGTGTCGATCCCGTCCAGGGCGAGCCGCTGGGCGACGGTTCGTTCGAACCGGGACTGGTTGCTGGAATTCCAGCCGCCGATCTCGTCGTTGCAGCCCGATGCGGCGACGAGCAGGGAAAGCCCGGTCAGGAACGGAACGATCTGGGTCAAGCGAAGCGATGTCATGCGATAGTCTCCTGAAGTCGTGTCGTCAGCGGATCGTGATCGATCCGTCGCTGGTTCTCAGATAGATTCGGCCCCGGCCGTCGCCGATCCGGCCGCGGAGGGACTGCCCTGGATCGTGATGGACCCGTCGCCGGTGTCGGCCGCGAAGGACGAGCCCGGCTCCAGCGGCGCCGAGAGCGGGATCTCCTTGCGATAGCTGGCCGTCGCCTCGCAGCCGGAGACGTAGACGCATGAGGAGCAAGAGAACATCGTCAACACCAACGCCCCCAGCAGCGGGACCTTCGCACGCAACTGAAGCCTCATCGTTCTTCCCCTTTCCTTGGGCGATTCCCAAACGAGATTTCCAGCGATCCGCTCGTGGTCGGCCGGGAGCTCACGATCCGCCGGTCTTGAGCCGGACCTATTCTACCCATTGATACCTCAGTCGAGCCAGTGCCTTGGAGATTTCGCGAAAAATGGCCTTGGGCGTCCGTCGAGGCTGGCGGTGGTTTGTTCCGCCCAAATCCCCTTGAAAGTGTGTTTGACGCCGGACCGTCGGGCGATATAATGGCCGCCTGTCTCGCGACCGGGGCATCGGGTTGAGCCGCGGCGCTGCGAGGAATGACTTGTTGTTCCTTTTGCGATGAGTTTATGATAGCCGGACTGACAATTGCAGATCTCGTTCGCCCCGCAGAGAAGAGACAAGCCCGCGTGTATGATGCGGCGTTGGTCGCAGGCGGTTCGCTGGTCATCGCCGGTTCGGCGCAGATCGCGGTGGGGCTGCCTGTCCCGGTGACGGGTCAGACCTTCGCCGTGCTGATGATGGCCGCATTGCTCGGGTCGCGCCGGGGCCTGCTGTGCGTCCTTGCGTACCTGGCCGAGGGCCTGATGGGTTTGCCCGTGTTCTCGCAGGGAAGGGCAGGCGTGGCCATGTTTTTCGGACCCACCGGCGGCTTCCTCCTGGGCTTCGCCCCGGCGGCCTACGTCGTCGGCGCCCTGGCCGAGCGGGGCTGGGATCGCCGGGCGGTGACCACGATGCTGGCCATGGTTCTGGGCAGTGTCGCGATGTACGCCTGCGGCCTGGCGTGGCTGTCGTGCCTGGCCAATCTGCTGGGCAAGCCGCTCGGCGGCGGCGTCCTGGCCGTCGGTCTGTACCCGTTCCTCGTCGGTGACGTGCTGAAGATCGTCCTGGCGACTTTTTTGTTGCCTTCCGGCTGGAAATTGATTCAATATTTTGGGTTTGAAAATTCCACCGGCTTGTGATAAGCTGGCCCTGTTCGCCTGAACGGGCTGTTTGGGGAATAGTGTAATGGTAGCACAAATGACTCTGGATCATTTAGTC
>JAAYVJ010000326.1 GCA_012517265.1 Planctomycetota bacterium
CGGAGCACCCCTGCATTGAACGGCCGGTGGGCACGCCGCGGCCGATTGCGACCTACGTCGTTATCGCCCTCTCCGGCTTCTGCGCCCTCGGCGCGGAGGTCGTCTGGACGCACGTTCTGTCCCTGCTCCTGGGCGGCACGGCCTACACCTTCTCGATCATTCTGGCGGTCTTTCTCGTCGGCCTGGGCCTGGGCAGCGGGATCGGATCGGTGATCGCCCGCGAAGGCAAGCGACTTGATCGGGCCCTGGGCGTCTGCCAACTGCTCCTTGTCGGCGCGATCGCCTGGGCGTCCTACGGTCTGGCCGAGTCCCTGCCCTATTGGCCGGTCGATCCCTCCCTGTCGAAAGATCCCTGGTTGACCTTCCAGATCGACCTGGCGCGCTGCGCCTGGGTCGTGCTGCCGGGCGCGATCCTCTGGGGCGCGAGTTTCCCGCTGGCCCTGGCCGCCGCGACTTCGCCGGGCCAGGACCCCGGCCGGCTTGCAGGCAGCGTCTACGCGGCCAACACGCTCGGCGCAATCGCCGGCTCGCTGGCGTTCAGCATGATCCTGATCCCTTGCCTCGGAACGCAGGGCAGCGAGCGGGTCATGATCGTCGTGGCGGCGATCGCCTCGGTGCTCGCAATGACCGCCGGGAGAGCGAGGCATGAACTCGCGGTCGCCGGATTTCTCCGTCTTTCTTCCTTCCTGCGTTCGTGCATTCTCATCACGGGCCTGGTCGTGATGGCCGCAATCCCCGCAATCTGGACGGCCAAGCCGATCCCGCCGGGGCTGGTCGCCTACGGCCGCTACCTGCCGACACGGACCTCACTGGCCGACGTCCTCTACGTCGGCGAGGGCATGAACGCCACGATTGCCGTGACCCAGCTCGACAACGACATCACCAGCTTCCACGTCTGCGGCAAGGTCGAGGCCTCGACCGAGCCGGCCGACATGCGGCTCCAGCGAATGCTCGGGCACCTTTCGGCCCTCGTGCATCCCAGGCCCCGCTCCGTACTCGTCGTCGGGTGCGGCGCGGGCGTCACGGCCGGTTCATTCCTGGTGCACCCGGAGGTCGAGCGGGTCGTCCTGTGCGAGATCGAGCCGCTGATCCCTAAGGTCGTCTCTCGCTACTTCGCCCGCGAGAACTACGATCTGATCAAGGACCCTCGCGTCCAGATCGTCTGCGACGATGCCCGGCACTACATCCTCACGACCCGCGAGAAGTTCGACGTCATCACATCGGACCCGATCCATCCGTGGGTCAAGGGCTCCGCGGCACTGTATACCGAGGAGTACTTCGATCTGTGCAAGCAGCGTCTCAATCCCGGGGGCGTGGTAACCCAATGGGTCCCGCTCTATGAGAGCCGCTTGGACGTGGTCAAGAGCGAGATCGCGACCTTCTTCACCGCCTTTCCCGAAGGCACGATCTGGAGCAACGACATCGACGGCGAGGGCTACGATGTGGTCCTGCTCGGCCGGACCGAGCCGCTGAAGATCGACATCGACGGGCTCCAGCAGCGTCTGGACCGCGAGGACCACCGGCGCGTGGTCGAATCGCTGGCCGAAGTGAAGTTCCGCCAGGCGACCGACCTGTTGGCCACCTACGCCGGCCGGGGACCCGATCTGGCCGACTGGCTCGGCGACGCCCAGCTCAACACGGACCTC
>JAAYVJ010000327.1 GCA_012517265.1 Planctomycetota bacterium
AGCGGTCTTCGACGGACCGCCGACGTGTTTACCGCGGTCGATGCGTTTGATCGGGGCGCGTTGAAGCTGCTTTCCGAGTGCATGCGGAGCCGCACGCCTGAGGAGAACGAGCATCTTCGCTCGGAGATCGGCCGCTTGCGGGAGAAGTTGGGTTTCCAGATCGCCTCGCCGGTGGGCGGCATCATGGGGCTGGGGCAGGCCAGCAGCCGGGACATTCCGGTAGGCAGATCGGTGGAACTGGTCCGCACGGGGCCGCAGGAGGGCGCCGTCGTCCGCGGCGACGTGGTGAGAAACGACGAAATCGAATTCGCCATCAAGCTCAAGGAGCCGACAGCCAGTCGGCCCGGGGACTTGTGGCGGGCACGATACTACAGCGGTCTGTCGGCTTGGGAGTTCGACACTTCGACCGTGCGATGCGACGGTCAGCGACTGGTTCTGAACCACAGCGACACGGTTCAATCGACCAATCGGCGACGGTTCCCCCGCGTGCCCGTGCGGGGCCACGCGTTGATCGCGTATCTGCCGTTTCGACAGGGACGCGTCTCGCGGGTGGACGTAAGCCCCGAGGGGCTGCAGAAGACGACTTGGCCTGCGGGCGGTCGGCCGGAGAGCGAAATACCGGTTTTTGCCGAAGGACGCGTGACGGAATTGGCGGGTCCCGGCTTGCTGGTCGAAGCGTCTCTTCACGTCCACCCGGGCGACCGGGTTCTTGTCGTTTTCACGCTCGATCCCGGCATGGCGCCCGGCGTGCCCGGCGGATGGGGCACCATCGCGGCGATCGGCAAGGTGCGGCACGCCCGCAGCATGGACGGAGGCATGTCGATCGCGGTGGAACTGACGGGTCTCAGTGATACGGAGATCGACGAACTTGCCTACATCACGGCCGAGATCTCCTCGCGGCAGGACGACGGCGAGGGCCTCAGCGTGGCGCCGGCGTTCGGCGAGGTGACGCGTGCGGCGGTCGTCAGCGGGGAGTCGGTATAACAGGAGGAATCCGACGTGACGGACATTGCGGCCCAAATCGGCGCCAGTTTGAACGCCCTGACGAAGGAGTTCGACATCGTCGCGCACAACATGGCCAACGTCAGCACCGTGGGATTCAAGCGGCGGTGCAACAGCTTCACGAAGGTCATGGAGTCGCAAGAGGGTGCGAACGACCCGTCCGGGGCCGAGTCGGCCGAGTCGGAGGGGGTGTTTGATTTCTCGCAGGGCAACCTGACGCCGACCGGGCGTTCGCTGGACCTGGCGCTGCACGGGGAAGGGTTCTTCGTGATCGAGACGCCGGACGGTCCGGTCTACACCCGACACGGCGTCTTTCTGACGAATCAGAATGGACAGATCGTGGACACGGCCGGACGCGTGGTGGCCGGGACCGCGGGGCCGCTGATCGTGCCCCCGGACGTGGATGTCGGCGACTTGTACATCACCGACGAAGGCCGCGTCATCGCGGGGCAGTCGGAGATCGGCCAGTTCCGCATTGTGCAGTTCATCAACAACCAGAACAAGCTCGTGGCGGTCGGCCAGAACTGTTTCCAGCCGCCCAAGGACGTCACGCCGACGGACGCGACGGGCGTTATCGTCAAGCAGGGCTACCAGGAAGCGTCCAATGTGAAACTCGTCGACGAACTGGTGAACATGATCCTCGTTTCGAGGATGTACGAGGCCAACATGAGACTGGTCTCCACGAAGAAGGAATCTTCAAACGCCGCGCTGGGCGTGGCGATGGGATGAGGATGATGGATGATCGAGAATCGGCCATGGATGATTTGCGAAGAACGCTGACGGCCGCGGGCTCCGCGGCGGTCGGCCATTGGGAATCAAGGGAGTAATCTATGCTGCGAGCATTTTCCACCTCCGCCACGGGCATGATGGCCCAGGAGACCCTGGTGGATGTGATCGCCAACAACCTGGCGAACGTCAATACCACAGGCTTCAAACGCAGCCAGATCGAGTTCCAGGACCTGCTGTATGCGAAGATGAAAGAGCCGGGAACGGAAGTCGCGCCGGGCGTCAACGCGCCGACCGGCATGGAGGTGGGCACCGGCGTGCGCGTGGCGTCCACGCTGCGCGTCTTCAGTCTCGGCGAATTCCACAATACCCAGCGCAACATGGACATCGCGATCCGCGGAAACGGGTTTCTGCAGGTGCTCATGCCCAACGGCGACCTGCGCTACACGCGCGACGGGTCTTTGACGACCAACGGAAACGGTCAGCTCGTGACGCAGGCCGGATACCAAATCGAGCCGGCGATCACCATTCCGTCCGATGCCGCGACGGTGGACATCGGCGTCGACGGCGGCGTCAACGTCACGAATACCGAAGGGGTCCGTTCGGTCGTCGGCACGATCCAGATCGCGCGTTTCGTCAACCCCTCGGGTCTGGTCAGCCAGGGCGACAACCTGTTCACGCCCAGCGACGCCAGCGGCCCGGCGGTGGTCGGGACGGCGGGGCAGGAGGGCTTCGGCGAGATCCAGTCCGGCTTCCTTGAGAAGTCCAACGTCAACATGGTGACTGAGCTGGTGAATCTGATCACCGCTCAGCGGGCCTATGAGATCAACTCCCGCGCGATTCGGGCGGGCGACGAGATGCTCCGCAACACGAGCAACCTCTTCCACTAGGAGACGGCCATGGGACGTGAGCTTTCGCACATTCTGCTGTTCGCGGCTGTCGCCTGGCCGACGTTCGCCATCGGTGCCGTCACGGTTGCTCCGGAGCCCGCCGAAACGCTGCTGCAGGTCCATTTGCCTCGCGAGGTCACGGTCCAGGGCAGTCTGCTGACCCTGGGTCAGATCGGGGTTCTGCGGGGCGATCCGTCGCAGGTGGCGGCGGCCGCGAAGATTGGCATGGGACAGCTCTCTTCGCCTGGGCAGAGGGCCGTCCTGGATCGTCCGACGATCTTGAGCCGGCTGGCATCCTCCGGCATTCCGGCCGACAGAGTTCGGCTGACCGGCGCCGAGACCGTCGCGGTTCGCCGGTTCCACCGGATCATCAGTTCGGACGAACTGATCGAAGTGGGCCGCACGTTCCTCCGGCAGCATCCGCCGGCTCCGATGATTTACGACGCGGTCGCCCCGGTCAAACCGAAGGACGTGGTCCTGTCGTCGGACGTGGCGGACCTGCAGGTGACGCCGCGGTATGTCCGAAGCCAGGCTCGCGGTTTCGTCGGCGTGCAGATCGTCGTGACGGCCGACGGCAATGAGATCGGCGTGCGGGACCTTTCCTTCCGCCTGAAGTTCCAGTCCCGGCGCGCCGTGACCACGAAGGAAGTCCCGGAAGGAACGGTTCTGACCCAGGACAACGTGAAGGTCGAAACCGTCGTGTCCGATCAGCCCGAGCCGGCCGACTGGAGGCCGCCGTACGGGCTCATCGCCGTCCGCAAGCTGTCGGAGAACACGGAACTGCGTGCCGATCTGGTCAGCGCGGCGCAGATGCCGCTGGTGGTCCAGCGCAATCGATCCGTCGTCATCCGCATCGAGCGACCGGGCCTGACGGTCACGGCCAGCGGGACCGCCCTTCAGGAGGGGCGGGTCGGGGACTATGTCAAGGTGAAGAACGCCGATTCGAGCCGTATCATCGTGTGCAAGGTGAACGCCGATGGGACCGTCGAGCCGGTGCTATAGGAATCCGCAATCGAAAGGAAACCGATGAATACGCCGAGAGTGGTTGCATTCGCGACGCTGGTCCTGGTCTTCTCGTTGACGGATTTGTCGTCCGCCGGGTCGATCTGGGCCAAGCGCGACAAGAACCTGCAGAGCGTGTACTGCGATGACGTGGCGCGGGGGATCGGGGATGTTCTGACGATCAAGATCGCCGAAGAGAGCACGGTGGACAACAAAGCCAAGCGGGACCTGCAGAAGGAAACGGCCCGTTCGAGCGACTTCGACGGCAAGTTGGGCATCGACCGCATCCGGTCGGGAAACAACGGGAAGGTCGACAACATTCTATCGACCATCCCCGGTTTCACGATGCAGGCCGAAGGCAGCAATACGCTCAAGGGCAAGGCCGACTTCAAGGACGAACGCAGTTTCATCGACCGGGTCAGTGTGGTCGTGCTCGACGTGCTGCCCAACGGGAATCTGGTCGTTCTCGGGACGCGCGACCGCAACATCGCCGGGGACATTCAGACCATCGAGGTCAGCGGCATCGTTCGCCCCAGCGACATCGCGTTCGACAACACGGTCAAGAGCGAGCAGGTCGCCAACTTCCACATCATCACGAGGAACAGCGGCGTCTCGGCCTCGTACACGCAGCCAGGCTGGATGGGGCGGATCTTCGACATCCTCTGGCCCTGGTGATCGATCGCAAGGAGAGTTGCTATGGCAAAGCACGGGAATCGCGACAACACGGCGGGACCGAGGCCCCGAGGGGCGCGGCTCTCAGGGATCGGGAGCCCGCCATCCCTTGTCCTTGCGATGTTGCTGACTATCGTCGTCGCGAGCCTTGGGCGGGGCGAGCGGATCAAGGATATCGTCGAGATCCAAGGCGTACGAAGCAACCCGTTGTCCGGCATCGGACTGGTGGTCGGCCTGGCCGGCACAGGGGACAAGACCCTGCTGTCTCGCCAGATGTTGACCAACGTGCTGCGGGACTCCGGGCTGGTTCTCTCGCCTTCGGATCTGACGGGCGGAAACGTGGCGGTGGTCATGGTGACTGCGGAACTGGGGCCGTTCGACCGCGAGGGAACGAGGATCGACGTCGATGTCTCTTCGCTTGGGGACGCCGAGACGCTTCAGGGCGCCATGCTGCTGTCCACGCCTCTGCGAGGCCTGGACGGCCAGGTGTACGCGGTGGCCCAGGGCGGCGTGTCCCTCGGCGGTTGGTCCGCCACGGGCAACCAGGCGACCCTGTCGAAGAACCATCAAACCGTCGGCCGGATCCCGGACGGAGCCATGGTCGAACGCTCAGAATTGGCCACGTTCGTCGAGCAGGCCGCCGGGCTGAGGTATCTGACGCTGACTCTGCGAAACAGCGACTTCACGACGGCCCAGCGGATCAGCGACGCGATCAACAAGGTGTACCCCGGAATCTCGCTGGTGCTCGACGCCGGGGCGGTTCGAGTGGGAGTGCCGGCGGAGGTCACCGCCGCGGGCATCGTTCCGTTCATCGACGAAATCACGCTCAAAGAAGTGACCATCGACACGCCGGCGACCGTCGTCATCAACGAGCGGACCGGCACAATCGTCGTGGGCGAGAACGTAGGCATCTCCTCCGTGGCCATCGCGCAGGGCAGCCTGGTGGTGAAGGTGAAGGAGTCGGCCCAGGTTTCGCAGCCGACGACTCCGTTCACGGAGGGGGCCACGACCGAGGTGATCCCGGACACGTCGTTGGACGTCGAGGAGCAGAACGCCTATCTGATCCCGATGCAGAGAACGGTGACGGTGTCGGAACTGGCTAAGACGCTTAACGCGATCGGGGCTTCCCCCCGGGATCTGATCGCGATTTTCAACGCCTTGAAGAAGGCCGGCGCCCTCCAGGCAAAACTGATCCTCATGTAAGGAGTCGTCGTGTGGACGGGATTGAATCGATCGGAATGCCAGCGTCGTTGCCTCTGGCCCAGGTTGTCGAGCGGACTCCGTACAGCGTGTCGCTCCGCTCCAGGGAGAGCAGAGACACGCTCGGGGAGACGCGCCGCGCCGATCTTGCCGCCGCGTCGTCCGCGCTGAACGACGAAAAAGAAAAGAAGATCGGGAAGGACTTCGAGTCGGTTCTGCTGACCAAGCTGTTCGAGCAGGTGCAGAGCTCGATCGAAGACAGTGGTTTTGACGAGGAGGACAGCGGCGCGCAGCAGGTCCGCGGCATGTTCTGGCTGTACCTGGCTCAGGATGTCGCCGACAAGGGTGGCTTCGGCCTCTGGAAGGACATTTACCAGCAGATCCGACAAATGCAGGGCGAGGCGGACCCCTCGCGGGCTCTGGACGAGGAATTGTAGCCATGGCATTGCCGACGACGAAAGGGGATTCCCGTCCCAAGGGATGGGGTCCGGAGACTCAAGCCCGGGTGGCGGCGTTGTTGGGCGTCCTGGACGAGGACATCCGGCACATCGAGGCCACCCTCCTGCGGCTGGACGCGCTTCGCAGCCTGCTCATCAAACGCGATGACAAGGCTCTCCAGAAGCTGTTGGAGGAGATTCACGAGCAAGGCGAGTCGTACGCGGCCACCGAGTTCCGGCGGCAAACGCTGCGACGCGAGCTGGCCGCGGATCTGGAGCTGCCGGAGGACGAGTTGACGTTGTCGGGACTTCTGTCCCGGTTGCAGGGTCAGGATCGCGCGTCCGTGGGCGAGCGCCAGGCGAAATTGAAGTTCCTGATCGCCCGATTGAAACGGGAACACACGCTGACGAGCCTGTTGATCGCGGATTGCGCGAAATTCAACAGGTCGTTGTTGCGCGTCTTCCTCGGTCCGGCCGGCAAGACGGGCACGACCTACAGCCCCACGGGCGCCGCCCGGCATCCGACGGGAGTGACCTTGCTGAACATGCAGCTTTGACAGGCAATCGGCCGACAGGCCAGGACTAGACGATGCAGAACTTCTCGGTAGGACTCAGTGGTCTCAGAGCCGCATCCGGCGCGTTGGAGGTGGTGGGAAACAACATCGCCAACGCCTCGACGGAAGGCTATCACCGCCAGCGGGTGGAGCTGACTCCAACGACGTACGGCCGGATGGCCAGCAACGCCGTCGGGACCGGCGTGGACATCTCCGGGGTCACGCGTCTGGTGGACAAGCTGCTGGAAGCCGAGATCATGCAGCAGGGATCCTCCTACTGGCAGATCTCGCAGGAACTGTCCATTCTGACCGCGGTGGAGACGTCGTTCGGCGAGTTCTCCGAAGGCAGCGGCCTGAACGCGACGATCGACACCTTCTTCGACTCCCTGCGGAGCCTGGCCGCCCATCCGCTGGAACGCGTATGGCGAAACGAGGTGGTCAGTTCCGCCGAGGTGATGTGCAACGAGTTCCGTCGCCTGGGCACGTCGGTGAGCAACCTGGAGGACCAGGTCGTGCTGGAGGCGCGGAACACGGGCGACTCCATCAACTCCCTCACCCGGCAGATCGGCGAACTCAACGGCAAGATCCAGACCATTGAGATCAGCCAGGGGCAGGCCAACAACCTCCGCGATCACCGCGATCAATTGATCACGGAACTGGCGAAACTGACGAGCGTGGAGACGCAGGAGAGGGAGTACGGGATCGTCGATGTCTCCATCGGAGGGTTGCCCGTCGTCACCGGCGCGATCACCATCGATGTCCATGTCGGTCTCCAGGACGACGGTTCCCTGGGCGTGTCGGCGTCCAGCGACAGCGGATACAATCTGACGGTGCAGGGCGGCCGGCTCGGGGGCCTGATGTCGTTGAAGAACGAGCTGCTCGTCGACGTCGCGACGGAACTGGACAGCCTTTCCAAGGCCATCGTCGAGAGCGTCAATCGGTGGCAGTTTCAGGGATTGGGCGTCGACGGGTCATTCACCGAATTGAGCGGCGGGACCATCGACTCGGATTCGCTGGCCGCCGAAGACGCCGGCGTGACGGACGGCACGTTCTACGTTCGTGTCACGAACACCACCACGGGCGAAATCCAGCGGTACGCGATCGACGTGGACGCCTCCGGCGCCTCGCCGGACACGTCGGAGACGATTGCCGCCAAGCTCAACGCGGTTCCCGGGCTGAGCGCGTCGATCCTCTCTTCGCGTCTGCACATTGTGGCCGACCTCGGGTACACGTTCGACTTCCTTCCCGCTGTTTTGTCCGAGCCGACGGCGTCGACTCTCACGGCCGGTTCGCCCCCGACCGTCACTCTCTCGGGCATCTACAACGGAGAGCGGAACGACACGTTCACCTTCACGGTCGTCGGGACCGGTTCCGTCGGGAACGGCAACCTCCGGCTCGACGTGACCGACGGGAACGGAGATCTCGTGAGCACGGTGAACATCGGAAAGGGGTATGCCGCGGGCGACGCCATCGAGGTGCACGACGGCATCTGCGTCTCCCTCAGCACGGGAGATCTGAACGCCGGCGATTCCTTTCAGACCCTGTGCCTGACGACCAGCGACACATCAGGGTTCCTTTCCGCCGCGGGAATGAACACGTTCTTCGCGGGAGGCAGCGCCGCAGAGATGGAGGTGGTGGATGAGATCGCCCAGACCCCGGACCGGATCGCCACCGCGTACGGCGCGGATCTGACGGACAACACGGCGGCCCTGCGTCTGGCGGCGGTGCGCGACAAGGGGCTGGAAAGCCTCACCGGCATGACCCCCAGCGAGTACTACCACCGCATCGTGGCCAACATCGGCCAGCAGGTGGATTTGCGGGAATCCCGCGAGGCCAACGTCGAGGCGATGATCCACAATCTGGAGAGTCATCGCAGCGAAATCAGCGACGTCAACATCAATGACGAGGCGGCCCAACTGATGATCTTCGAGAAGATGTTCCAGGCCATGGCCAAGTACCTGACCACTCTCCAGACGACCATGAACACCTTGATGGACATGGTCTAGGAGTCGATCATGAGCGGATCACTGAGCAGCATTTACAGCAGCATCTCCTACGCGTTGAGTCTGCACGGCCAGGCGATCACGCAACTGCAGGAGCAGTCGGCCAGCGGCAACCGGGTCAACCGGGGATCGGACAGCCCTTCTGACGCCTATCGCATCTTGGGGCTCAATTCCCAGGAGCAGTCCCTCAAGAGCTATCAGGAGAACGTCACCGAATTGATCGGCAATTTGGAGATCTCCTCGACCATCATTTCCGACATGTCCACGGAGTTGGCCTCCAATTTGACTCTGTTGACGCAGATCGTCGGCGGCGTCCACGATTCCGAGGGGCAGAAACGCATCGCCGACAAGCTCAACAACAGCCTGGAGCAACTGGTTTCCCTGGCGAACACCAAACACGCCAGCCTGTATTTGTTTGGCGGCAACGACACCATCGCCGCCCCCTATGAGATCCAGCGAGAAGAAGGCAAGATCGTCTCGGTCACGTATCGGGGCAGCGAGACTTCCCGGTATGTGGACGTGGCGGCGGACTTGCGCATCGAGAGCTACCACGTAGGAGACAAGGTGTTTCACACCGACGACCGCGAAACGCCTGTCTTTTTGGGCGGCAGCGGAGCCGCCGCCGGCACGGGCACGTCCAACGTGGAGGGCGATGTCTGGTTGACCGTCGAGCACGACGGGACAAACTACCGGATCTCGATCGACGACGGAGCGACGTTCGTCACGGTGCCCTCCGGCGGGGACACCAACCAGGCCGTGACCGATTCCCGCACCGGGCAAGTCCTGTACGTGGACACGACCGGCATCAACAGAACCGGGACGGAGCTCGTCCGGGTTCCGGGCACCTACGACGTGTTCAGCACGCTGATCAGCCTGAGGGATCTGCTTCAGAACGATCGCGGCCTGAGCACCCAGCAATTGCTGAACTACGTCAATGAGTGTTCGGCGGCGGTGGAGGAGGTCCGCGGTCTTCTGGTCCAGGCGGAGGTATCCACGGGCTCGAAGATCGGTTTTCTCACCACCCTCAAGAGCAACCTCAATGACATGCAATTCGACACCCAGGACGAAAGCACGCGGCTGCAGGAAGCCGACATCGCCCAGATCGCGATCGACTTGTCTCGCCGCGAGGTGCTGTACCAGATGTCTCTCTCCGTGGCGGGCAAGCTCATGAGCATGTCGCTGCTGGATTTCCTGTACTGACGCTGGGAATGGACTTGAGTGCCGACTGGTTTGCATACGCGGGCGTTTGATTTCTATCCAGCAGGACATGGGGGAAGCCGCTCCGGGGAAATTTGCGTCCGCGTTTTCGTGGGCGGCACGCGGTTTGCTCTATTCCGACGGATACTGATCGTCCTGTGACAGTTGCCAAGAAGGGAGCACAAGGGATGACGACTCAGACAGGTCTGAACCATTACCAGCGAGGGTTGGAGCTGGCCTCGGCCGGCAGGCACCAGGAGGGGCTCAACTGCATTCGCGAGCACCTGCGCATCATGCCGAACGATCCGCAGGCTCTCAATGACGCCGGCGCGATTCTGCATTGCCTGGGGCATACCGAGGACGCAATCGGCTGCCTAGTCAAGGCGCGACGTGCCAAGAGCGACAGCGCGGAGATCGTATGGAACCTGGTGGAGGCCTATCTGGCCGGCGGGCGAGCCGTCGAAGCCGCTTCCCTGTTCGACAACATGGAGCAAATGGGCATTCTGAGCGTCGAGGTGATGAACCGCACCGCCACGATGCTCCTGGACCAGGGGCGAACGGGGCAGGCGATCGACGTGCTGCTTCGTTCCCGCCGATTGTGGCCCGAGCAGGAGGTGCTCACGCCCATGCTTGAAGTGATTCGCAGCAAGCGGCCCAAAGTGGCCTTCTTCCGCGCCGGCGCCGGCGAAGACGGCGTGTTGGCCGAGATCTGCGAGTTTGTGCAGGAACGGTTTCAGACCGAGTACTACCAAGATCCCGCCTTGGCGCCTTACGGGCGGGAGGGCCATCCTGCCGCCGAGTCCGAGTCGCGCCCCGGAGGGGTCGCGGACCTGTTGCGTTGGAGCGACATCGCCTGGTTCGACGGCGGCGGGCCTTGGGCCGTCGAGGCCTCCAGACTGGGAGGGAATTCCCGGATCATCGTGAGCCTGCGTCGATCGGACCTATGCGACCGGTGGGCCAAGGACGTGTGCTGGGAGAACGTCAGCATCCTGGTGCAGATCGGAAGCTCCGCGGTAGAGGAGGTTCTGCTCGAGCAGGTGCCGGACATCCGAAACCGCACCCGGCTGGTCGTCGTGCCCAACGGGGTCAACCTCCGCCGCTATCTCCTTCGCCGGCGGGAGAGGGGCAAGAACCTCGCCTGCATCGGATGCCTGACCATGCAGGCCAACCCGGCGTTTCTGGTTCAGTGCATGCAGAAACTGCACTACATCGATCCCGCGTACCGCCTGTCGTTTGCCGGATCGTTCGAAAGCCCCATCCTCGAACAATACGTCCGCCACATGGTCCGCACGCTCAACCTGAGCAGCGTCATCACGTTCGAACCGTCGCACGGCGACCTGAACTCCTGGCTCAGCGACAAGCATTTCATCGTCGCCAGCGGCATCGGCGAGAGCCAGGTCGAGGCTCTCTTGGCGGGCATGGCTTGCGGCTTGAAACCCATCGTTCACAACTTCCCGGGCGCCGACAAGCTGTTCCCGTCGCAATACCTGTTCAACATCGCCGAACAGTTCTGCGAGCAGGTGCTGGCCCGTGAGTATGAGCCGGAGCAATACCGACGGTTCGTGGAGGAACGGTATCCGCTCGATCAGCAATTGGCGCGCGTCGGCGGCATCCTCCAGCAGATCGAAACCGAGATTGCGTCCTGCCAGGGACGAGGCACGCGTGACGGGTCGGGTGAAGCGCGGGTCCGTCGCTCGCCCCGCGAGGTTCGGCGAGGGACGGCCTGACGGGTTTCAGTCATAACGCACGATGGCAGACTCCCTTCCAGATATGGTTGATCGGTTGCGCCCCGGTGCGGGCAAGGGCCAGGGTCCGCTGGTCAGCGTGCTCATGCCGACCTTCAATCGCCGCCGGTATCTGGGCGGGGCGCTGGCCAGCGCTTTGGCGCAGACATACCGGAACCTGGAGATCTTCGTCATCCGCGACGGCGGGGAGGAAGTCGCCGATGTGGTCCGCTCGTTCGGCGACCCTCGGATCGTTTTCATCGACCGCAAAGAGAACCGCGGCAAGCCCAGTTCTCTCAACGAGGCCCTCGCCAAGGCTCAGGGCAAGTACGTCGCCTATCTGGACGACGACGACGCCTGGTATCCCAACCACATCGAAACGCTGGTCCGCGCCCTGGAGACGGAAACCGACTGCCACGCGGCCTACACCGACCTGTATCGCGTCTACTGCGAACTCCGCCCCGACGGCGAACGAGCCGTCCTGAGCAAGCACGTCGAGATCAGCCGGGATTTCGACCGGTTTCTGATGCTCTACTTCAACCACGTCCTACACGTGTCGTTGATGCACCGCCGCGATCTGTTCGACAAGACCGGGCCCTACACCGAAAGCCTTAACATTCTGATCGACTGGGACATCAACCGCCGGACCGCGTTCTTCTCGGACTTTCACCACGTCCTGTCGATCACGGGGGAGTTCTACTGCCCCCTCAAGAACTCGGACCGCATCTCGGATGTGCGGCGCAGGGATTCCGACGACTACCTCCGCAACGTCTTGGCGATTCGCACAACGAATCCGCCGAAGCCCTGGGCCAAGATGGAGGAATTGTCCATCATCATGGCCCTGGACCGGCTGGACCATGAGGTTGGCCGGACGCTCATGAAGGTGTGGCGGCACACCTTCTATCCGTACCGGCTGTACCTGCCGCTTCCGCCGGCGGATCTGGCCCGCCTGGACATCGAGATGCCCAATGTGGTGTGCATTCCCGTGGACCCGCGAAGCTCCGTGGACGAGCGGGTAGACGTCGCGCTGCAGAAGGCCGACGCGCCATACGTGGCCGTGGTGCCTATGGGGCTGCCGATCGAGGACATGTGGGTGGAGGACGCGGTGCACGCGATCCTGCGCAACGGCACGAACCGGGAAGGGTTCCTGCTCGGCGGCGCCGAGCGGGGCCGCTGGGGCGCGGTCGTGAGGCGGGCGGATCTGCGGCAGGCTCGAACCGCGTATCCGCATCTGTCGGTCGAGAGTTCGCTGGCCGCCTGCGGCGTGCGGATGCGAAGTCCCGCGCCGGAGGAGTTGCCTTTCCAGTTCGACGAGTTGCTCCGCCAGGGCAAGGCGGCGGAGGCGGAAGGGGATTGGACGCTCGCAGCGCGGTTGTTCGAGAAGATGGGCCGACAGTACGGCAATGGACTGTGGATGAAGACGATGGCGGCCCGGGCGTACTTCGAGGCGGGCAATCTCGCCTTGGCCAGCCGGCTGAGCCGGGAGGTCAACCGGATTCGACCGGCGGTCGACACGTTGCTGCTCGAGGCCAAGGTGCGTCGCCAGGAGCGGGATTTCGCCGGGGCGATCAGGCTGCTCCGGGAGGCCGAGCAGGGGCTTGCCGGTTCGGTCCGCACGGAACCGGCCCAGGGCGAATCCCGAAGGCAACACCAGCAGACTTGTGGGGGAGTTTAGGACTGCGACCAGTATGGAAAGCATGAACGCCAACGAGATCGAAAAGCACAAGCTGACGCAGCACTACCAGGTGTTGCAGGAACTGGGGGACTGCTACACGTCGGTCGGCAACTACAGCCAGGCGCATCGGTGCTACGAGAAGGCCGCCTCGCTGGGTCCCGACGAGCCGGGACCTTACGTGGGATTGGGAGTCGCCTCGCTTCAGGTGGCCAAGCTCGAGGATGCGGAGATCGCGTTTCGAGTCGCCTGCCGGCTGGATCCCCGGTGCGCCAAGGCCTACGCCGGGCTGGCGATGGTGGCGCAGCAGCGGCGGGATTTTCCGCAGTCCTTTGATCTGTACATGAAATCGCTCGAGCTGGACAGCAACAACATCACCGCCTTGCTGGGGTTGTTCCAAGTCTCGTGCGAGATGGGCTCTTTTGCCAAGGTGATCCACTACCTCCAGGTGTATCTCCAGATGCACCCGGGCGACACCTCCGTGATGTTCGCTCTCTCGGCGTTGTATCTCAAGGACGGCCAGGCCGGGCAGGCCAAGGGCTTGTTGCAGGACCTGTTGACGCTGGAGCCGACGAATCAGGACGCCACGAACTTGCTCGAAGAAGTCGAGCACACGATGGCGGGGGTGGGCCGGGCATGACGACCGATCGCGATCGCAGCCACGATGCCGGGCGGGAGATCGAGGAACTGGCCGGCCGCCTGTGCCGTCTGCTGGAGGAGCAACTGATCGCAGGACGCGAGGGGGACCTCTCTCGGGTCGAGCAGTTGGGCTGGCAGGCGGATGCGCTCGTAACCGGGATCACCTGCCGCGAGGGTGGTGCCGCGGGGATTTCCCAGACCCGGCGGCGCGACCTGAAGCGGTCGTACGACGAATTGACCCTGATGCTGAAGGCCGAACAGGCTGACGTGCAGGGCAAGTTGAAACAATTGCGCAAGGTCAAGCGAGTCGTCGGCGCTTACCGAACAAATCGTTGAAATGCAGGTTATCGATTATGGAAAATCCCCCATCCTCCCCCACAAGCCGTCGACTGACGGTTTCTTCCATCGGCCTGGGCAAGCTCGGGCTGTGCTCAGCGGCGTGTTTCGCCGGCAAGGGGCACCGCGTGATCGGCGTCGACTCCGACGGGACGCACATCGAGGCCCTGAACGCCGGGCGATGTCCGATCGATGAACCCGGACTGGCGGACCTGCTCGATCGATGCCGGGGCGACATGGAGTTCACGACGGACCACGGTTACGCGGTGCGCAACAGCGACATCACGATGATCACGGTGCCCACCCCGAGCAATCCGGACGGTCGATTCTCCAATGCCTGTGTCGAAGCGGTCCTGGATCGCATCTCGCCGTCGCTGCGGGCCAAAGACGCGTTTCACGTCGTCGGCGTCGTTTCCACGGTCATGCCGGGCACGTGCGAGCGGGTTTTTGTGCCGCTTCTGGAATCGCGGACGGGCAAAAAGTGCGGGCGGGATTTCGGCCTGCTGTACAACCCCGAGTTCGTCGCGCTGGGCTCGGTGATTCACGATTTCCTCCATCCCGACCTGCTGCTGATCGGGGCCTCGGACGACCGGTCCGCCCAGACGGCCAGGGATCTGTACGGCTCCGTCATCGAGAGCGATCCCTCCTACGCCGTGATGAATCTGACCAACGCCGAGATCACCAAGCTGAGCCTCAATTGCTACGTGACGATGAAGATCAGCTTCGCCAACGAACTGGCCGCGATCTGCGAGAAGATCCCGGGAGCGGATGTCGACGTGGTGACCACCGCGATCGGGGCCGACACGCGGGTCGGACGCAAGTATCTCAAGGGAGGCCTCGGTTTCGGCGGCCCCTGTTTCCCGCGGGACAATCTGGCGTTCCAGCGATGCGCCGAAGACGCCGGGACCTGGGCGCACCTCAGTCCCCGCGTGGTGGAGGTGAACCGGGAGATCGTGGACCGGCTGGCAGCGATGGTCGAAGAGCACACGTTGCCGGGATCGACGGTCGCCTTGTTGGGCCTGTCCTACAAGCCCGGCACGCACGTCGTCGAGGAGTCCCAGCCCGTCATGCTGGCCCAACGGCTCCTGGACGCGGGGTACGCCGTCCGAATGCACGATCCGAAGGCCCTGGCCGGCGCTTCGGCCGCCCTGAGGGGACGGGGCGTCTACTGCGATTGTCCCTACGACGCGGTCGCGGACGCCTCCGTCGTGGTCATCCTGACGCCGTGGCCGCAGTACAGCCAATTGGATATCGGGCGGTTGGAGGACCGGGCGGGCCCTCTGCCGCTTCTGATCGACTGCTGGCGGATCTGCCGCAACGCCTCGTTCAAGAAGTTCGAATACCGGGCGTTCGGAACCGCCGCGCAGCCTTCTGGGAGAATCACCTATGACATTGGCGCAGGCATTTTGCACCAGGACGGTCGACGACGTGCGCCGATACTGGGACGCCCGGCCGTGCAACATCCGGCACTCGCCTAAGCCGGTCGGGACGCGCGAATACTTCGAAGAGGTCGAGGCCCGCAAGTACTTCGTGGAGCCGCACATCCCGGGGTTCGCGCAGTTCGAGCGGTGGAATGGGAAGAAGGTCCTGGAGGTCGGTTGCGGCATCGGGACCGACACGATCCGTTTCGCCCGGGCCGGGGCGTGGGTCACGGCGGTGGACCTCTCGGAGGAATCCCTCGCGTTGGCCAAGAGACGCGCGGCGCTGTTCGGTTTGCAGGATCGCATCGCGTTTTATCAGGCGGACGCCGAACAATTGTCCGAGGTGGTTCCGGCCGACCCGTACGATTTGGTCTACTCTTTCGGCGTGATTCACCACACGCCGCGTCCCCAGAACGTGATCGCCGAGATCCGCAAGTTCATGGGGCCGTCGAGCGTGTTCAAGATCATGGTGTACCATCGCTGCTCCTACAAGGTCCTCTGGATCCTGCTCAGCCGGGGCAAGGGCGCGTTCTGGAGGCTCGACGAACTGATCGCCCGGCATTCCGAGGCCCAGACGGGCTGCCCGGTGACGTACAGCTACTCGCGAAAGACCGTGCAGGAGCTGCTCAAGGGGTTTGTGATCGAGACCGCGGAAATCGAGCACATCTTCCCTTACAGCATTCCGGAATACAAACGCTACGAGTACCGCAAGGCCTGGCCGTTCCGGTGGATGCCGACCTCGCTGTTCCATTTCCTTGAGAAACGTCTGGGCTGGCACCTGTGCGTGACGGCCCGGCTGGAGAACGCCGCCGTTGCGGCCGGCGAACTCGCTTGCGAGGAACGACCATGAAGAGAGTGCTGCTGGTCAAGCCTCCGTTCCAGTTCATTCCGATCGGCATGGGCTACGTCGTCGCCTGCGTGGAGCGGGCCGGAATGGAGGTGGACTTCCTCGACACCCACCGGCCGGCCATGCCCATGGAACACTACCTGCGAAAAGCCGCGGCGGGGGAGTACCTGGCCATCGGAACGGGCGGTTTCGTCTACGGCATCAACTGGTTCCGCGAGATGCTGGCCAAGCTCAGGGTTCTCGCCCCGCACACGCCGCTCGTGCTCGGGGGCAACATCACCAAGAACGTCCGCATGGACCTGCTTCTGGACAAGCTGCCGATCGACTTCGCCGTCCTGGGTGAGGCGGAGACCGCGTTCCCGCAATTGTTGCACGCGATCGCGGCGGGGACCGGCTTCGAATCGATTCCCGGCGTGGCGTTCAAGAAACGCGACGGCAGCATCGTCCGGAACCAGGCGCAGCGGCTGGCGCTGGAACAGGAGTACTTTCTGCCCAGCTACGGCGCCCTCGACCTCCAGTATTACATCGACATCTACCGCCATCACGTGGCACCCGGCTTGGGCCGGATGATGCCCGTGCTGACCGGCCGCGGCTGCAAGGGCGGGTGCAGCTTCTGCTCGCCCTCGGTGGGCCGGTTCATGCCCCGCAAGATCGACCACGTCCTGCGCGAGATCGAGGACTGGACGCGCCGCTATCAGTTCGAGTGGATCAGCTTCGCGACGGAGATCTTCTTCCAGTCCGAGGCGGACATCCTGGAGTTCTGTCGGGAATACAAGAAGACCGGGATCGGAAAGCCCTGGGCCTGCTGCTTCCGCATGGATCAGGACGTCGCGGTGTTGCCCGCGATGAAGGAGGCCGGCTGCGCCCTGATCTGCGCCGGACTGGAAAGCGCGTCGGAGAACATCCTGCCCACCCTCAAACGCGGGTGCACGCTCGATCAGTTCAAGAGGACCCTCGACGCCGGCCGCCGGGCCGGACTGGTCGTGGATTCGCCCTTCATGATGACCAATGAGGACGAGACCGAAGAGGATCTGAAGAAGACCATCGATTTCGTCATCGCCAACCGGATGGACGCGAATTTCGGCCTCGTCGCCACCTACCCGGGGATCCCCATCTATATCCGCGCCCTCAAGAAGGGGCTGATCACCGACGAATGGGACTACATGACCAATCGGATGCGCGAATGGCCCTGGCGGCATCCGTCGGTCACCGAGGCGGACTATCTCAACATCAGCGCGATGCCCTCGGACCGGGTATTCGAGATGGTCTACAAGCAGGTCCGACGGTATCTCAGCTTCCAGTACCACGAGTTCGCCGCACGCAATGTGTCTTTGGTCGCCACCCGCGTCGACGGCCCGGACAAGGAGATCCGCATCGTCGGCCATTGCCATCGGTGCGGGGCCCGCCACTCGATGCCGATCCGAACGCAGAACGCCGTGAACGTCGTGGATTATTCGTTCCGCTGCCCCGCGTGCCACCAGAAGAACTTCCTCCATTTCGCGGATCTGCCCCAGACGCGGGAATACTACCAGAAGCTCGGCGCCGATCTCCGCAAGGCAGGCAAGATCATCATCCTGGGCACCGGCAAGAACGCGATGGATTTCTTTTTCTTCGATATGTTCGGGCTGGAACTGGATCGGATCGCCGGCTTCGTCGAAGTCCGCGGCGCGGCGACGGAGAAGAAGTTCTACTATCTGCCCCGCTACCGCCTGGCGGATCTGGAGAGCGTGGACTACGACGCCATTCTCGTCACGGATCTCAACCACGATCTGGCCAACCTGCTTTTGGCGACCAGTGCTGCTGCCCAGTCCAAACCCGCTTACTTCCTGGCGCCTTCAGGAATGACCTGGGGCGACGGAAACCGAAACACGAAAGAACATGAGTCAGAATCACAAAATCTACCCGCTGAACGAACTGCCCGGCGTGCTCCAGTCGCATCGGGATGCGAATAGGAAGATCGTCCACTGCCACGGCGTGTTCGACCTGCTGCATATCGGCCACATCCGGTATTTCGAGCAGGCCCGCAGTCTCGGCGACGTGCTGGTCGTCACCCTGACCCAGGACGTTTACGTGGACAAGGGGGACAAGCGGCCCGCCTTCACCGAACAGCTTCGCGCCGAGGCCATCGCGTCCCTGAGCGTCGTCGACTACGTCGCGGTGAACCAGTGGCCCACGGCGGAGGAGACGCTCCGGCTGCTTCGGCCCGACATCTATGTGAAGGGTTCGGACTTCAAGTCGGTGGGCGGCGACCGCACGGGCAAGCTGGCCCAGGAAGAGAAGGTCTGCAAGGAGCTTGGCATCGAACTGCGGTTCACGCAGGACATTGTGTTCAGCTCCACGAACCTGATCAACCGCTTCTTCTCTTCGTTTTCCAAGGAATTACGGGACTATCTCGACCTGTTCCGCCGGCGGTATTCGCTGGATCAGGTCCTCTCGGTGGTCGACGACATGGCCAGGCTCAAGGTGCTCCTGGTCGGCGACGTCATCATCGACGAGTACTGCTATTGCAGTCCGCTGGGGGCCTCGGGCAAATCGCCCGTGCTGGCGGTCAAGTACGGATCGCTCGACCGCTTCGCAGGCGGCGTTCTGGCCGTGGCCAACCATGCGGCGAACTTCGTGGACAGCGTTCGCCTGCTGACGGTTCTCGGCGACCACGACGATCATCGCCGGTTCATCGAGTCGTCCTTGCATCCGAAAGTCCGTCCGGCGTTCTGGATTCAGGACGGGGCGCCCACCCTGGTGAAGCGTCGCTACCTCGACGGCTACAGCCTCCACAAATGGCTGGAGATCTACACGATGGACGACTCGGGTCTGTCTTCGCAGAAGGACCAGGATTTGGCCGAGAGCGTCCGGCGGGAGTCGCCGCAATACGACATGGCGATCTCGGCCGATTTCGGCCATGGCGCCGTAAGCCCGGCTCTGTGCGAGTCTCTCGTCAGCCACGCGCCGTTCCTGGCCGTCAACACGCAGGTCAACGCGGGCAA
This sequence comes from Planctomycetota bacterium, assembly GCA_012517265.1. Taxonomy (GTDB): domain Bacteria; phylum Planctomycetota; class Phycisphaerae; order Sedimentisphaerales; family Anaerobacaceae; genus PLanc-01. The sequence goes on from JAAYVJ010000327.1 coordinate 19,307, forward strand.
CGCCTCGATGCACACGATTTCCCGGTATTCCAAGGCCGACTACATCAGTCTGACCGAGCGCGAGCTAAGGCTGGACACGCGGGATCTGAAGAAGGACCTTCGCCTGTTGGCCTGCGAGACCGCCCGGCGATTCCAGAGCCGCGCGCTGGCCGTGACCAAGGGCAGGCAGGGGGCCTGCATGACCAACTTCGACGGAGCGTTCGTCGTGGTGCCCGCGTTCGCCAGCAGGGCCATCGACAGCATCGGCTCGGGCGACGCGTTCTTCGCCATCAGCTCCCTGGCGGCCCGGCTCAACGCTCCTCTGGAGATCACGGCGTTCCTGGGCAACGTGGCCGGCGCTCTGGCGGTTCAGATCATCGGCAACCAGAAGGCCATCGACAAGGCCGGCCTGACGAAGTACGTGACCTCCCTGTTGAAATGAGACGCCATGGCCAGCAGATTCCCTCTGTTCGACAGGTCGTCGCTCTCCATTCGCCCGCTCGCTCAGCGCCGGCACGACTACGACATCGCCCAGGTTTTGGCCTTGGCGCCGGTCGAGGTGTCGCACCCTGAACTGAAGGAGGTCGCCCGTCGGATGCGGGAGGCCCGCGAGAAGAACGCCGAAGTGATCCTGATGATGGGCGCCCACGTTCTGCGGTCGGGCGTGCAGCGGTACATCATCGACCTGATGGAGCGAGGGCTTGTCACCGCCGTGGCCGGCAACGGGGCCTGCGCCATCCACGACTTCGAACTGGCCCTGATCGGAGCCACCACCGAGAGCGTGGCCCGCTACATCCAGGAGGGGCAGTTCGGGCTCTGGCAGGAGACGGGCCGGCTCAACGATGTGATTGCTCTTGCGGCTGGGGAGAGCCTGGGGCTTGGCGAGGCCCTGGGCCGGGAGATCGCCCAAGGCGCCTATCCTCGCAAGGACGTCAGCGTCCTGGCCGCCGCCTGGCGGCTCGGGATTCCCTTCACGATCCACGTGGGCATCGGCTATGACATAATTCATGAGCATCCCAACTGCGACGGCGCGGCCCTGGGCGCCGCCAGCTACCGCGATTTCCTGATATTCGCCAAAGTCCTAGAGCGACTGGAACATGGAGTGGTGATGAACTTCGGCAGTGCGATCATGGCCCCGGAGGTGTTCTTGAAGGCCCTGGCCATGGTCCGCAACGTAGCCGTCCAGAGGGGCGGAAAAGTGCGCACCTTCACGACTCTGGTATGTGATTTGCACGATTTGCCCTCCAACTATCGGCATGAGGCCGCCAAGAGCAGCCCGAGCTATTACTTCCGGCCGTGGAAGACGATGCTGGTTCGCACGGTCGCTGATGGTGGGACGAGCTATTATGTTAAAGGACATCACGCAGACACGATCGCCCAGCTTTGGACCGCAAGTCAACGCGGCCAAACTGGTTAGAGCGGCCAAGACGCCGGGTTGGAGCGAGCGCATCCTGGTCCTGGACCACTGCCTGGGGGGCATGCAGACGACGGTAAACGGCGACATGCCCGTGGATTGCGATCAGGCCTTCGAACTCTGGTGCGACAGCACGGAAGACATTCGGTTGGCCGAGCGCGTGATCTACCTGATGGGCAACGGCGCCAGTGCCTCGATGGCCAGCCATTTCGCGGCCGACTTGGCCAAGAACGCCGATCTGCACACGCAGGTCTTCACCGACATTTCGCTCATCACGGCGGTCGCCAACGACATGTCCTACGACATGGTCTTTCTGGCCCCGCTTCGACGCCGGCTCAAGCCCGGCGACATGGTCGTCGCCATCAGCAGTTCGGGCAATTCGCCCAACGTCGTCAAGGCCGCGGAATTCGCCGTGTCGCGAGAGGCGACGCTGGTCACCCTCACCGCGATGCTGCCGACCAACGCGCTGCGCCAGTTGGGCACGCTCAACTTCTGGCTGCCGGCCAACACCTACGGCCTGGCCGAGACCGGCCATGCCGCGATCCTGCACTATTGGATGGATCAGGTGTCCCTGTGCAAAGATTGATTCTCGATAATGGATTATGGATTATTGGAAGAGGCTGGCGTGCCTGAAGCATCAATCATCAATCATCGATCATCACTGAATGCTGACGGTTTGCGGATCGATCATCACAAGCTGCTTTTCCACGTCGACCGCGTCAGCGACTGGCTCAAGGGCGAGAGGATCTACCCGATCTACATGGAGATTTCGCCCGCCGGCTCGTGCAACCATCGCTGTATCTTCTGC
>JAAYVJ010000036.1 GCA_012517265.1 Planctomycetota bacterium
CGACCCGGGCCTCGAAGCCGGATTCCTCCCGGATCTCGCGGACGACCGCCTCGGACGGGGTCTGGCAGGGGTCGGCCCAGCCGCCGGGCAGGGTCCACCGGTCGCCGTCCAGTTTCTCGCGAACCAGGAGGATCTTGCCGTGGCGGAAGGCGGCGCCGCGGACGTCGACCTTGGGCGTCTCGTAGCCTTTCTCCCGCGGGAACAGTTCGAGGATGGTCCTGGCGTCGAGGTCGAAGCCCTCGGCCATCATCTCGGCGGCGATCCGGCGGACGTGCTCGTATCGCTCGATTTCGTACGGGTTCTCGGAGTAGGTCAGGCCGTTTTGGGCGAGGGCCGCCAGTTGCTTGGCCCACTTGAGCCAGTTGGGTTCCATGTTCGAAAGACCTTCTGGATCTGCTATTTTCGATTTACGATTTACGATTGTCTGCGTCAACTGCGCGATGACGCATCCGTTACCGCAGACCTCGACACCGCCTTACTAAGGTGACCGATCCCGGGCCGCGGTGCAATTCAAAAAACGCGGAATCCGGATTTGACTGCCGCGGGTCGCGTCGTTACTGTGCCGGGCTTGTGTTGTGATTGGATCGTCTTGTTGGGAAGGGCGGATCATGAGAATGTGGCTGTTGGCTGCCGGGTTGCTGCTGGTGCTGGCGCTGGGGACCGGATGTGTGATTATCAACGCGGAGGAGGCGAAGCTGTGCAAGCCCACTGCCGGCGGGCCGGTCGAGACGGGCTGCCGGTTCGACGCCGGGCCGTAGGAACTGAGGCAAGAAAGAAGCGTGGCTCCGGCCTGAGTTTCACCGGAGCCACGCTGGTTGTTGAACCTGCCTGTGAGGACGGCGATCGTCCTCGATCCACCCTTACTGTGCCGTGACGCCGATCAACTGGATCTCAGCGATCTGCATGCTGTTGGCGCTGGTCGGGGTGCGGACCTTCGGGAACAGGACCTGGTAGTGCTTGTATGCGGTCGTGTTCGCGAACGTGATCGGGGTGGTCGTCTGGGTCAGACGAGGCCACGCGGTCGCGCCGGCGAAATCCACGATGTCGCCCTTGGCGATCAGCGTGTACGGGCCGGTGATGTCGGTGTTCGAGCCGTACAGCTCGTAGCTCACCGGATCGCGTTCGGCGGCGTCGTTGGCCGAGACGAACTTCAGCTCGGTGACGATCGTGGCGCCCGCCGACGGAGTGACCTGCACGCCGGTCGTCGCGATTTCACCCTTGAAGTGGAGGAACTTGGTCGAGGCGCTGCCGTCGAACGCCAGCGCGGGCGTCTCGGCGGCGGGCCAGCCGAGGTTGCCGGAGCCGTCCGTCAGACCATCGTTGGGCACGCCGCGGACCGCATCGCCGGCCGCCGTGACCACGCCCTTGATGTTGCGGACGAGCGGGGCGCCGCGACCGATGTCGTCGATGTAGATCGTGCCGTTGCCGCCGAAGCTCGGGCTGGTGCGATTGCCGACGCCGATGTAGATCGCCTTGACCTTGTTCATCTTCACGCCGGCGGCGGTGAAGGTGCTGATCGGGATCGTCCAGGTCTGCCAGGTGGTGGCCAGAACCGCATTGGGATCTGAATTCGTGACGATCTTCTTGTTGCCGCTGCTGTCTTCCACGGCCATATACAGCGGAACCACCGAGTTCACGGTGCTGTCGTTGCCGCGGAAGCAGATTCGCAGCATCTGGGCGTCGTTGCCCGTCCAGTCCTCAACGGGGCTGAAGGTGCGGTGCGTTTCCGAATAGTACGGCGCCTTGGAGTTGTCGTAGAGGAGCGGCATCGACTGCTTGCCGCCGTGGACGATGGCCCTCTCGGCGAACGGGGCGTTCGTGTATCCGACCTGCGAGCCGCTGGCCTGATCGGTTACGCCGTCGATCCAAGTGTTCCAGATCGTCGTTCCGGCGTCCATATCGTCGTTGTAGCTCTCGAAGTCCTCGATCGCGCCGTACTCCGCCGTGGTGAAGGTCCAGACGCTGCCGGTCCACTCGGGGGTTGACTCAGCGGCGTTGGCCTCGACGACCTTCCAATAGTAGATGTTGCCGAAGACCATGTTGTCCGGCGTGAAGCTGCTCTGGCTGATCGTGATCGTCTTGACGGTTGCGGTCCCGTCGGCGACGGCCTGCTTGTCGGTCCCGAAGTAGACCTTGTGGGACGCGGCTTCGCGTCCGGCTCGCCAGGTCAGAGCGGTGTCGACGTCCACGCCCGTGGCGGCATCGGCCGGCTGCGGCTCGCGGGGCAGAACCGGGACGTAGAAGAAGCGGACTTCGCTCAGCCCGGTCTGCGGGGAGATGCCGCCCCAGTTGCTGCTGACGGTCAGGCGGACGTACTTGGCGACCGCGCCGTCGAAGTCGACGGTGGTGTTCGCCGTATAGGCCGCAGTTCCGGTGGCCTTGGAGAACTGCGGAACGTTCTCGAGCTTCGTCCAGGTCGCGCCGTCGAGAGAGTACTCGACGACCACGTCCTTGGCGCCCCAGCCGATCATGCTCTCGACCAACTGGTTCGAGTTCCATACCCACATCTGATGGAGCTTGTAGACGCTGTCGAACTGGTACTGTATCCAGGCGGGCAGGGCACCGGCGCTCATCCACATCGTCGTGGCGTCCGTGGAATGCTGGTCGTCGGCGTTCATGCCGGAACCGTCCACGGTCTTGCCCGGGCCCATCGTGGCCGCGGCGGAGGAACTCGCGGTCGCGGTGACCTTGGCGATCGGATAGCCGACGGGCTCCACCGTGAAGTGCCAGACTTCGCCCTTGAAGACCGTCGCGTCGGGCGAGGCGTTGACCTCGTCGACGCGCCAGTAGTAGGTCTGGCCGTACTGAAGCACGCCCTCGGGGTCGTAGGTCGTATCGGCCTGGCCCTGGCTGACGAGGACGCCGCGAGGATCGGACGGGCTGGCGGCGTTGACGTCCTCGAAGGAGGTGCCGAAGTACACGTCGTGCGTCGCGGCGAAATCGCCGGCCGTCCAACGTACGCTCACGTCGCGTTTCACGTCCGTCGCGCCGTTGTCCGGAACGGGGGACATCGCGGTCGCGAGGCTTTCATAATACTCCGCTACGGCCATCAGTTGCGCCATGTTGACCGGGGCGCCGGACTTGTCGTCGATGCGGACGAATCCGCGGAACGTGTCGCCCGGCAGGTAGTGCTTCACCCAGGCGCAGGCGCTGCCGTTGGTGTCCGTGGCCAGGATCGTGAAGTTGTCGATCCCGGTGCCGGCCGCCGGTCGGGACGACGACCACGGTGTGGTCAGTCCCCAGCGGGTTCCGGCTTCGGTGATCTTGACGGGCTGGCCGACGTCCCAGGTGCCGCCGGCGGCGTTGAAGCCCAGGATGTTCGTCGAGCCGCCGGTGCCCCAGTTCGTGGTGCCGCCGGTGGAGTTGGCCTGGTAGTAGAAGGGGATGTCCGCATACCAGACGACTTTGCCGCCGGCGTTGAGGTACTGTCGGATGGTGGCGTTGGCGGTATTGGTCTCGGCCACGGTGATCGGGACATCGTCCCGGCAGAACACGACCACGCTCAGCTTCTTGTCGGCTATGCGGGCGTCCATCCACGTCTTGAGCTCGGCGGCATTGACGACCGTGTACCCGGCCGCCTGGAGTGCGTCCCGCACGGCGATGCCGTCTCCGGCCCAAGAGGTTGCATAGCTACCATCCCAGTAGGCAACCCGGTTGTAGGGACTGCCCTGCGCCAGCCCGCCCGCCAGGGCGACGACCGACAGGGCAATCAGAAGAGACACCGGTTTTCTACACATCATTTGCTCTCCTTCCAACGAACAAAAACCCAGATCACGCCTTGGCCACATGGCCAGGGCAACGGAACTGCGGAGTACTGCCGTATTGGCGAAGATACCTTCTGCAAGACATGCAGGTCGTGGGACCTGTGGATGGGCAAAATACCTCCCCGTTGTCGGTGACGCTTCGCAATCGACTGCGACACCGATTTCGATCTGCTGATACGATCTTCTCCCGCGTCGATTCCGGACGGCACAACCTGGGCCGCTCGCCCAATGGGTCCGGAATCTGCCTCCGACTAGAGATTCCTACTCGGTCCTGCACTCGCCGCGTGTACCAGGCATCGGCGGCGCGACCGCATCGCAATTCATGTCAAAAAGGGAAACGGTACCTTAGACCCTGACCTCCTTTCTTTCTGGTCCATGCCTTCAGTACCTTCACTGTCACCTTCTTATATCGGATCAGTGGCCGGGTCAATGCCCTCGGTTTCACCATTTTTGTCACAAAGGGCAAATTTCCGTGTCGCACTGTGGCGTCTTGGGAGGAATGGGAGGTCTGTATCGTTGTTTGTATGGATAGCAAGGGGTATATCAGAAAGAACGCCAGCCGTTTTCTCGGACCGTGGCTCCGGCGCACGCAGTCGACGCGGAAAGCCGGCGCAGACCTCAATTCTTCTGTTTCCAGGGGATCGTTTGCTCGAATGTGCCCTGGAGTCGCTCGGTGTTCGTGAAGACGTTGATCGTCGCGTCGATCGTGACGCCGGCGGTCCCTGCGATCCCCGCGCACAGCAAAACCGGCACGATCAGAGACGCAAGCACATGTGGTGTCACGACGTCCTCCCTGTCATCTTTGGATGCTGCTTTGTCCCTCGTGATTCCAGACCGCCCGTCCGTATGCCGGCGCGATTCGCCTTGGCGATCAGTTTCTCTCGCCGAGGATGGAAATGCCCGGAGGCGGGCCGGAGTTGGACATTGCCTTTTGGCTCCTTGTCCCTACAATGTCGCTGTGGATTTGCGGATGGTTGTCCCTGCGCGGTTGATGGAGGTCATGAGATGGCTTACGAGAGAAAGTGCTTGGTGGCTCGAATCGTCTTCGTCGCGATCCTCGGGATCGCGGCTGTTGGATTCGGCGAGACTGTCGATCTGGTCGTGTTGAACAAGCCTTTGAACGCCGGACGGATCAATCCGATGCTGTACGGCGGGTTCGTCGAGTTGCTCGACGACGTCGTTCCCGGCATGTGGGCCGAGATGCTCGGCGACCGCGACTTCGAGGGCGTGGTCCCCACCTCCAATTGGACCTATCATCTCGGAGCGCTGGATCTGTGCGACCGCGACTGGGACGCGGGCGACGCCTGGACCTACGACGCCGGGAACCCGTGGAATGGTGCCCGGTCCGCGAAGGTGACCGCCGAGGAGGGCCGGCCGGGACGATTGACCCAGAGCCGCCTGGCTGTCGCCAAGGGCATGACCTATCTGTTCTCAGGGCATTTTCGAAGCGATGCGACCGATCTGGCGGTCTCGGTCCGGCTCAAGGCGCTGCTTCCCGATGGGCAATGGATGATCCTGGGGGCTGCGACGCTCCCTGCGATCGGCAAGGACTGGACCCGGCTGGACGCGAAGCTCGTCTCTACCGGCGCCACGGACCGCGCGGTTCTGGAGATCGAGGCGGTCGGCCGGGGCGTTCTATGGGCCGACATGCTCTCGCTGATGCCGGCCGACAACGTGGAAGGCTGGCGGCTGGACGTCGTCGAGGCGATCCGCCAGTTGCGGCCCCCGGTCCTTCGATGGGGCGGCTCCTCGATCGATCCCGGCGGCTACAAGTGGAAAGAGGCGATCGGAGACCGGGACCGCCGGCCGTCCTACGTCAATCCCTACTGGGGCCGTCGCGACTCGGGCGACGTCGGCGTCGAGGAGTTCATCCGATTCTGCCGGGCGGTGGGCAGCGAGCCGCTCGTCTGCATCAGCTACGCCGATGGGCCGCAGAGCGCGGCAGATCTGGTCGAGTACTGCAACGGCTCGGCCGACACGACCTGGGGCACAGTCCGGGCCAAGAACGGCTATCCCGACCCGCACGCGGTCAAGTATTGGCAGCTCGGCAATGAGGTCGGGGACGCCGAGGTGACCGGCCGCAGCGCGGATTTCTGCCGGGCGATTCGCAAGGCCGATCCGCAGGCGGTGATCTTCACTTCGTTCCCCAGTCCCGAGCTGCTCGACCGGGTCGGCGAATTCATCGGCTACTTGTGCCCGCACTACTACACGTCGGATTTGGCCGGGGTCGAGTCCGACATTCGGCGGTGGCGGGATCTCGTCGTCAATTCCCGCTATCGCGACACGGTGCGACTGGCCGTGACCGAATGGAACATCAACGCGGGGAATTGGGGCCTGGGCCGGGGCAAGCTGTACACGCTGGATTGCGCCTTGTTCGAGGCCCAGTTCCTCAACCTCCTCCATCGCAACTGCGACATCGTGACAATAGCGTGCCGCTCGAACCTGGCGAACAGCTTCTGCGGCGGGACGATCCAGACCAACGCGGCGGGGCTGTACAAGATCCCCGCCTACTACGTGATGCAGTTGTTCCGCGACCACAGCCAGCCGGCGCCGCTGACGATCTCGCAGGTTCCCGCCGGGTTGAACGTGACCGCCTGTGCGTCAGAGGATCACAAGCGGGTCGTCGTCTTCGCGGTGAACACGCGAAAGGAGCCGGTCGAAATGCGGATCGACCTGAGCCAGTGGAGCGCAGGCCTGAAGATCGCTGGCGGAGAGGTCGTCGGCGATACCCAGGACCGTCGGCAGATCGACATCACCAACGGCTGGGACCGTCCCGAGCGGGTCAAAACGATGCCGTTGCGGTTCGACGGCCAGGTCGCCACGCTGCCGGCGTTGTCCGTGTCGGCGGTGGAGTGCGAGTGAATCGCGGAACGACAGGCGGTTCCTCTGCGGCCATGGAGACAGACGGGGTTTACAGCGGCCCGATGCGGATCTACAATCTGCACGGCTGCCTTCGCCGGCGTGCGACATCGACGGGCGAAGGGCGGGGCCGGTAGTGAATCGTAATTCGTCGATAGTAGATCCTATGCCTTTTCCCGAAATCCGAATGCGGCGGCTTCGCAGCAGTGCGACGATGCGGCGAATGGTCCGCGAGACGTCGCTGAGCGTCAACGACCTGATCTACCCTCTCTTCATCCGGGCCGGCGAGGGACTCAGGAAGCCGATTCCCTCCATGACCGACTGCTTCCACTTCTCGCCGGATCTGATCGCAGAGGAGGCGGCCGAGATCGCTTCATTGGGTATTCCCGCGGTGCTGCTGTTCGGCCTGCCGCACAAGAAGGACGAGCAGGGCTCCGAGGCCTGGTCCGAGGAAGGGCCCGTGCAGCAGGCGATCCGCGAGATCAAGAAGCGGACGCCCGATCTGCTGGTCGTCACCGACGTGTGCCTGTGCGAGTACACCAGCACCGGCCATTGCGGCGTGATCCGCGACAGGAAGGTCGACAACGACGCCACGCTCGAACTGCTGGCGAAGATGGCCCTCTCGCACGCGCAGGCGGGGGCCGATATCGTCGCGCCCTCGGACATGATGGACGGCCGCGTTCGGGCCATTCGGGACGTCCTGGAGCAGAACGGCTTCAAGGACGTTGCGATCCTATCCTATGCGGCCAAGTTCGCCTCGGCGTTCTACGGCCCGTTCCGCGACGCGGCGGAATCGGCCCCGGCCTTCGGCGACCGCAAGTCCTACCAGATGGACCCGGCCAATCCCCGCGAGGCGATCCGCGAAATCGAGATGGACATCGGAGAGGGCGCGGACATGGTCATGGTCAAGCCCGCGCTGCCGTATCTCGACGTGATCCGCCGGGCCCGCGAGCGGTTCGATTGTCCCTTGGCGGCCTACAACGTCAGCGGCGAGTACATGATGCTCAACGCCGCCGCGGACGCCGGCCTGCTCGACCGCGACGCGGCCATGATGGAGGTGCTGACCTCGATCAAGCGCGCCGGCGCGGACATCATCCTGACGTATTTCGCCAAGAAGGCCGCCCGGCTTCTGACCAAATCGACGTGATGGCAATCGCCGACGGGCAGAGGCGGCGTGGAGTTGTCTCATGGACCCTGTTCTCCGGAAGAAGGCTGCACAAGCGTTTCTGACCGTCCTGTGTCCGACGGCTCTGTGCGTCGGAGTAGGCGCAGTGGCTCGCAGCACGGCGGTTTTCACATCGCGGTCCGGCTTCTTCCAACTTGGTGTCAACGCGGCGATCGTGGGACTCCTTGTGCTGATGGCCAGACGCTGGCCGACGAGGCTCTACGTCGCGGCCGGGACACTCATCACCGCGGTTCTGGCGGTCGCGGCCGCGCGATCGGGACCTCGCATCGTGGTGCACACGATCATTCTGATGGGGATGTGGGTCGGCGTGACCTGGGTGAACGTGAAGGTCCTCGGTCTGCGGCGGTGGGGCTCGATTCTGGGGCCCTATGTCGCCTGGGCGACTGTCTTTGCGGCAGGGCTATTCGCAGCGGGAGCGATCCTTGTGGCTCTGTTTCGTCCTTCCGATGTGCGGTCTTCTCTGCTATTCTATGTGGAGCTCTCGGTCTTCACCGGGATCGGTCTTGGAATGGGCTTCAAGGTGCAGGTCTGGCTCACCACCAGTCTCTGGAACGATCCCCGCAGGGCGAGCGACGAACGTGAATAAAGAACCACGATTTTGGAGTGACAGCCGATGGCGGTCAAACGATCTTTCCGTGGGATGAACCGAGGTGCGAATTGGGTCTGCGTAGTGGCTTGCGCCGCGATGCTCACCGTGGCGTGCGCCAGCGAGCCGCAGGACGGGGAGCAGGCTCGCTGGATCAGCCTGTTCAACGGGAAGGACCTCGCCGGCTGGACCCCCAAGTTCACCGGCAGCGACCTGGGCGTCAACTACAAGAACACCTTCCGCGTCCAGGACGGCCTGCTCACGGTCTCCTACGATCAGTGGGAGAAATTCAACGGCGAGTTCGGCCACCTGTTCTACAAGGACTCCTTCTCGCACTACCGCCTTCGCGCCGAATACCGGTTTATCGGCCAGCAGGTCCCGGGCGGTCCCGGCTGGGCCATCCGCAACAACGGTCTGATGCTCCACTGCCAGCCGCCGGCGACGATCGCCAAAGACCAGCAGTTCCCGGTCAGCATCGAGGTCCAGCTCCTGGGCGGCGCCGAGACGGGCGAGCGGTCCACCGCCAACCTGTGCACGCCCGGCACGAACGTCGTGATGAACGACCAGCTCATCACCCAACATTGCAACAATTCCAAGTCCAAGACCTATCGCGGCGACCAGTGGGTGACGGTGGAGATCGAGGTGCACGGCAACCGCCTGATCCGCCACATCGTCGACGGACAGGTCGTGCTCGAATACAGCGAGCCGCAACTCGACGAAAAGGACGCCGACGCCCAGAAGCGCCTCAAGGCCGGCGCGCCGCGGATGCTTGGCGAAGGCTACATCTCGATCCAGGCCGAGAGCGCCCCCACGCAGTTCCGCAAGATCGAATTGCTCCCCCTGGCGGAATGACCGCAGATCAGACCTTCGGCTTCTTCTGATAGGTCAATGGGATAACCAGGACCGGGCATGCAGCTCGGCTGGCGACTTTTTCCGTGACGTCGCCGAAGAGGGCTTTCTCCAGGGCTTTGTGCCCATGGCGGCCCAGGACGATCAGGTCGATCTGGTTCTCCCGGGCGAATTCGAGGATCTGCTGGTAGGCTTTGCCCACGCGCATTTCGACCTTCAGTTCCATTCCTGCCGGGAGCCGCGATCGGTAGGTTCGGTCGATTCGTTCGTCGATGTCCTGCTTGGCCTTGTTGTCCACCCCCTCGACTTCGTAGATGTAGGTTTTCCAGAACTGGGCGTCCGATTCGGGGATCACGTGGAGCAAGTACAGTTCGCAGCCGGGCCGGCGGCCTGCCGCGTCCACCGCGAACGAGAACGCGAAATCCGCGTTCTCCGAGAAGTCCGTGCAGAACAGGATTCGCTGGAACCGCGTCTTGGCCAAGTCGATCGTATCCATCGTTCTCCAAACCTCCCAAGCATCGGTCATTGCGCCGTCGGTGAGCGACGGCAAGCCGCCGACATTATACCGGAAGCCCCCGCTCGGAAACGCGAAAATCGGGGAAAATGTCCCGTCCTTCAGCGTTCCGGCAACGAGCCGACGACCACGGTCTCTCCGTCGTCCGGCGTTAGGCAAACGGCGTCGCCTCTTCTAGGGAATTCCCTGGGGCTCCGTTCGGTCGCATTCGGGTAAAGTCAAAAAAGAAGGAGGGGAATGGTAAAAACCAATACTCCGTTTTGAAGCTCGTGTTGCGAGGTCTGCCAGGGAGGGCACTCCCACGGCGGAAGGGTGTACCGTGAGTGTGCGAGTGCTGGTTGTAGACGACCACGCCGCGATGCGGCGCAGTCTGACGCAGGTCCTGGAATCAGAGAGGGACGTGAGGGTGGTCGGCGAAGCCTCCAGCGGCGCTGCCGCCATCCGACTGGCGGACCGGCTGGAACCGGATGTCGTCGTGATGGATGTGGCCATGCCGGCCCTCAATGGCATCGACGCGACGAAGCAGATTCTGCGACAACATCCCGGGACCATCGTGATTGGGTTGTCCATCCACGACTGTGCGGTATATGCGGCCGGCATGCTGCAGGCCGGAGCCCGGGCCTACGTCCTCAAGGACGGCGGGGGAGAGGAACTGATGCGAGCGATGCGGATCACCCGCCGGGGGAGCACCTATCTGAGTTCCGGAATCGAAGGCCTCGCTCAGCCGGGACGATCTTGAATCCCCATCCCCCGTTTCATCTTCCATTGCCGCCTGCGTTCCCTCGCTTTGTCGCGGACGCCGCGGTTGTCTGATCGCGGCCGAGATGGTACGTTGTGAGCTGCCGGCGGCCGCCGTGGCCGATTGGGCGGAGATTCACTGTGCCAGTTCGAGAGTGGATGGGAACATGAGAGATCGTCTTCGGCTCCAGGCAACTCTATTCGTCTATGCGCTGTTCACCGTTGGCCAAGCGGCCCAGGCCCAAGGGACCCGATCGGACTACGAGCGGGCGATGCGTCTTGGCGATGTCACGGCGAACACGGTGTTCCGGGACCGCGTGACGCCGCACTGGTTCGCCGGGAACACGCGGTTCTGGTATCGGAACGATCTCGCGGAGGGAGCGAGGGAGTTTGTCGTCGTGGATGTCGAACGCGGGGCTCGCGGTCCGGCCTTCGATCATGCGAGACTGGCGGCGGCTCTGGGCAAGGCCTTGGGCAAGACGATCGAAGCCGGCAAGCTGCCCGTCGACCGGCTGGCGTTCGACGAATCCGGATCGCGGCTCTCGTTTTCGTGCGAGAGCCGCCGGTGGCGGTGCGACCTGAACACCTATGAGATCTCCGAGGCCCCCAAGGACGAGCAGGGCGGCGTATCCCTGCCTTCGGCCCGGCGGGTGCGTCCCAGCCGCAACACGGGCGGCGAGACCTCGATCACGTTCCTCAATCGCACCGATGGCGTCGTGGACGTCTACTGGGTGGATTCGGACGGACAGCGTCATCGCTACGCCACGATCGACGCCGGCGGGCAGCATCGCCAGCACACCTACGCCGGCCATGTTTGGCTGGTCGCCGACAAAGGGGGCAAGACTCTCGGCGTGTTCCTGGCTACCGAAGAAGCGGGGGATGCGATCGTCAGCAGGGATACGATGCCGCCGGCGACCGAAGCGGAACAGCCGGCGCGGGCTCGCACCAGGGGGCGATCGCCGGACGGATTGTGGCAGGCGTTCGTCAAGGATCACAACGTCTATCTTCGGGAGCTGGCCACCAACGCCGAGACGGCGCTGAGCGACGACGGCGCCGAGCAGGACGGCTACTCCGAAGACTTCTATTGGTCGCCGGATTCGCACAAGCTGGTCGCGATGCGGACCCGAAAGGGCGACACGCGAAAGGTGTACCTCATCGAGTCGTCGCCCAAGGACCAATTGCAGCCCAAGCTGCACGAGATGGATTACCTCAAGCCCGGCGACCAGGTCGACGTTTCCAAGCCGCACCTGTTCGACGTCGCGGCCAAGCGGCAGATCCCCGTCTCGGACGAGCTGTTCTCCAATCCGTGGAGCATTTCGGACGTCCGGTGGTCGCCCGATTCCAGCCGCTTCACGTTTCTCTTCAACCAGCGAGGGCATCAGGCGCTGAGGATCGTCGCGGTGGACGCCGCAAGCGGCCAGGCGAAGGCCGTGGTCGACGAACAGAGCAACACGTTCATCGACTACGCCGGCAAGCAGTTCAGCCGATACCTCGATGCAACGAACGAGATCATCTGGATGTCCGAACGCGATGGCTGGTGCCATCTGTATCTGTACGACGCGGCGACCGGCTGTGTGAAGAACCAGATCACCCAGGGTTCCTGGGTGGTCCGCGACGTCGAGTCGGTCGACGAGGCCGCGCGGCAGATCTGGTTCCATGCCGGTGGAATCCGGCCCGAGCAGGACCCGTATTACCTGCACCTGTGCCGGGTGAACTTCGACGGATCGGGACTCGTCGTCCTCACCGAAGGGGACGGCACGCACGAAACGACGTTCTCGCCGGACCGCCGGTTCTTCCTGGATCGCTGGTCCCGCGTGGATCAGCCGCCGGTGACGGAGTTGCGAAACGCCGCCGACGGGCGTCTGATCGCCACTCTGGAGCAGGCCGATTGGAGTCTGCTTCTGGCGACCGGCTGGCAGCCGCCCGAGCGATTCGTCGCCAAGGGCCGCGACGGAACGACCGACATCTACGGCATCATCGTGCGTCCGTCCAACTTCGATCC